>CASFBR010000118.1 GCA_949292795.1 uncultured Eubacteriales bacterium | reverse complement strand
TGATTTCGAGAGTTTTCTCAAAAATTCTTCCTGCATAAAAAGCTGTAGGCACTGCTGATAACTAATCCCCGCATCCTTCGCTTTATTTTTGAGTTTTGCCAGAACAGACGCCGCTATATCTGCCATTACAACCACACTCCTATCAATTCCTTGACTTTTTTTTGTACACGCAAAACTTTCGCATATTTCATAAGATTCGGTATATTCTTTTTCGCGTCTTTTACATATCCCTGCACTGCCTTATTAAAAATCTCCTTATCCATCTTGTTTATATTTCGCAGCGCATCGCAAATTGTACGGTCACGATCATAAATACGGACTTCGTGACAATCAATTTCACCTTTGGTTTCGCCCAGAGTAACTAATTCCGATTCAACACGATATGCCCTTATAAACGGATAATCTATTTTTGTTCGCCGCTTAGAGACATTTTTATCTATTGCAAAATTCCATTCAACAGGATTTCTGTCACTATATCTATAATAGAAAAGGGCGGTCTCCATACAAAGTACTGCATCAGGAAACAATCGATTGATAATGACAACTTCGCTTTCTCCATTATCTTGAGTCCAATGATAGTAACCTCTCCTGACTCTTTCAATCAATCCTTCGTCTAAAAGTTGTTTTATATCAGCATAGTATAACTTTGAGGCTGTAAGTTCGGCAGTAGTCATAACATAATTATGACTGCAAAACAACATTCTCAGTGTCTCAATATCTTTATTCTGAAGCATATCTTCACCTCTATTTAATCGCCCTTAATTAAATCAACGATTGGGCACTTTACTATATTGTATTTGATTTTCCTCTTTAAGTCAATAATAGTAAAGTGAACGTTTTTAGTTACACAAATTGGGCAGTTTAGTATATAAATCTGTCCTCCCCCCTCCACTTTTTAACTAGATAAAATATGAGCCAGTTAAAAGACAAATATGTAAAAAATAAGCGTACCACTGTTTTTATGGTACGCTCGTCATTTTTTAAATCATCTCAAAATACTTCAAAGCATCTTTTGGTCCTATGTCAAGATTTAGAACAAATTAAAATAAGAAATTTCCCTCACTTTAACTTACCAAGAGCAGTTCGTTTACAGGCAATCTTGTCCACGGCTGATTTTTCCGTGGACAAACCGCGGACAAATCCCCTGATTTCACGCCTACTATTCCGCACAAGCCCTTATTTTATGCGGCTTATAAGGCACACAGTCTCCACATGCACCCCCTGCCCGAACATATCAACGCACTGCACTTTCTTCACCTTATATCCTTCGCCTTCCAAATACTTCAGATCCCTTGCCAGCGTCGCCGGATCGCAGCTGACATAGACAATCCGCTCCGGCGCCATTTTCACCATCGTCTCCAGAAGCTTCTCATCGCACCCTTTCCTCGGCGGATCAACAACGATTACATCCGCATGGGCTTCCCCGCTTCCCCGGGCATGCTTTCGTTCATAAAAATCCGGCACGACTTCCTCTGCTTTGCCAACGAAAAACTCCGCATTTTCTATGCCGTTGATTTTTGCATTGTTTTTCGCATCTTCCACCGCCTGAGGCACAATTTCCACGCCGTAAACATGGGCGGCATTTTTTGCCAAAAACAGTGAAATGGTTCCGATGCCGCAGTACAGATCCCAGACCGTTTCGCTGCCGCTAAGACCGGCAAATTCCAGTGCTTTGCCGTAAAGCATTTTTGTCTGTACCGGATTTACCTGATAAAATGACAGCGGCGAAATCTGATATTTTACATCTCCAATGTAGTCTTCGATATAACCGCGCCCCCATAGTGTTTTGACTTTACTGCCGAGGATCACATTCGTCCGCTCCTTATTGACATTGATACAGATGCTCGTCATTCCTTTGATTTTTGTCAGTGCTTCGATAAGCGGCTGCTGCGACGGCAGACGCTCGCCGTTGATAACAAGGCAGACCATGACTTCGCCGGTGACATACCCGATTCTTGTCAAGATGTGGCGCACAAGCCCTTTGCCCGATGTTTCATCGTATGGCTCAATGTGATACTGGGTCATCCAGTCTTTGACGCACCGGATCAGTTCTGTATTCAGCGGATGCTGGATATAACAGCATTCCGTATCAATGATGCTGTGGGTGCGGCCGGCATAAAATCCGGCCACAATATCGCCGTCCTTATTTCTTCCCACCGGAAACTGGGCTTTATTTCTGTAAAAATACGGGTTCTCCATGCCGATGATCGGCGCCATCTCATAGTCGCTGATTTTGCCCACACGCTCCAAAAGATTTTGAACTTTATTCTGCTTATACTCCAGCTGCTTTTTATAGTCCATATGCTGAAGCTGGCAGCCGCCGCATGCTCTCGCTTTAGGGCATTTGGGCTCCACCCGGTAAGGTGACGGCTTGATGACGCGCATCAGACGCCCATAACCGTAATTTTTCTTCAGTTTGATAACTTTGACTTCAATCTCGTCGCCGATGACCGCATCTTTGACAAAAAGTGTAAAACCGTCGATTTTTCCGATGCCCTCGCCTTCGGATCCCAAGTCGCTGATGGTCATCGTATATACTTCATTTTTCTTAATCTCCATAAATCCTCCGATACTTAAACGGCACAGACAAAATGCCTGTGCCTCCTGATGCCATATGGTTTAAAAGTCTTTTGATTTCTTTACACACGCTTTTAATGCTTCAAACATGGCGCTGCGATAGCCTCTGTCTTCAAGGACGCGCACGCCTTCGATGGTCGTGCCGCCCGGAGAACATACCATATCTTTTAATTCGCCCGGATGTTTGCCCGATTCCAAAAGCAGTTTGGCGCTGCCCATGACCGCCTGACCGGCAAACTGATACGCCTGCGCTCTCGGCATGCCGTCGGCAACAGCCGCGTCGGCCATAGCTTCAATCAGCATAAACACAAAGGCCGGGGAACTGCCGCTGACGGCGCCTACAACATCCATCAGCTTTTCAGAAACGACTTCCACACGGCTGAATGTGGACAGAAGTTCACATATTTCATTCAATTCTTCTGTGTTTACATAACTGTTACAGCACGCACCTGTCATCCCGGCACATACGAGCGCCGGTGTATTTGGCATTGTGCGGACGATTTTTACCGGGGCGCCGAACATTTTTTCCACTCGTTCCAGTGTGATCCCCGGTGCGATCGTGACAATGATCTGTTCTTTTGTGACAGACGGCGCGATTTCCTTAATGACTTCTTCATAAAACTGGGGCTTTACAGAAAGTACGATCACATCTGCAAATGCCGCCGCTTCTTTATTGTCTGATGTTGTCTGTATACGAAAATGTTCCTGTGCCTTTTTTAATCCGGCTTCTGAAACATCCGAAGCTATCACATGATCTGCGCTGACTTTTTTACTGTCCAAAATACCGCCGATCATTGCACTTGCCATGTTTCCGCATCCGATAAATGCTAATTTTTTATCCATCGCCTGTTCCTCCTCATATTTATATCTGTCCGCCCGGCTCCCCGCCGCGCTTCTATTTCCCGGACCGGACCTGTTTTTTACGCCTGCAGCGCCTTGGCCGGTCATCCTGCCAATCATTTTGATGTCTTTCTTATATTGCTGTCCAATACACGGTTAAAGCCGAGCCATTCCAATGTATCCGGCACACCGCCCAACAGTTCTGTCATCGTTTCCATTTTGGCATCCGTATTGTCTGCCAGATTAAGCGCCATCGCTTCCATCAGCGCCGGCTTTTTCGGCGAACCGTATTCCAGTTCTCCGTGATGGGCCACAATACAGTGCTTCAGTTCATTTTCCAGTGTTTTCGGGAATCCCGGGATTTCCCGGATACGATCGTGGATCATTTCCACGCCGATCACGATATGGCCGATCAGCTGCCCCTCATCTGTATAATCATTGGCCGGGAACAGAGACAGTTCTTTTGTCTTTCCGATATCGTGAAACATGGCCGCCGTAATCAGCAAGTCTTTATTGAGCATCGGATATCTTGTCGTATAAAAATCACAAAGCTTGACAACGCTTAAGGTATGCTCCAGCAAGCCGCCCACAAATCCGTGATGGACGCTTTTTGCTGCCGAATGGCTCTTAAAATCTTTGATAAATTGGGCGTCTTTGATAAAAAAGCTTTCTGCCAGCGCTTTTAAATACGGATGGGTCAGCCGCATAATATAGCCGGTCAGTTCTTTATACATCGTATCAATGTCAAAGCGGCTTACCGGCATGTAATTGGCCGGATCATATGTACCTTCCTGCATTTTGCGGACCCGGCGGACATTCAGCTGAAGCGTCCCCTGAAATGTGGTCACCTGTCCGTCGACTTTAATAAAGTCCAGCGCTTCAAAATGTTCGATGCCGCTGTTAAGCTCCCATATTTTCGTGTCGATAGTTCCTGTTTTATCCTGTAAAATTAAAGAGTAATAATTTTTCCCCGCTTTTGTTTTTAATGCCTGCTTTGTTTTGCATAAATAAACTTCGGAAACATTATCTCCTTCTTTTAATTCATTAATAAATCTCATATGATGCCTCTCATTCTTCTAATCTGCGGCGCTAAAGGGACGCCGATGCCTTTCTAAATTTCTATTATACTTCAATCATCCCCGATTTACCACACAAAAAAAGAAATAGCTGTTTCTTTTTGCGTGCATTTATAATAAAATGATGTTGGGACATTCCCGTGATACGGACCGGCATCTGCCTGTGTCCTGCCGGCCGCGTCATCTATTTTAAGAGAAAGTACAGGTGATTTTATGAATGAAAAAGCCATGCGGATTTTAGAATATCCGAAAATTATAGAAAGTCTTGCCGAGTGCGCCACATCGCCGATGGGCAAAGCGCTCTGCCAAAAGCTGACGCCTTCTTCCGATCTTGGCGAGATCTGCCGCCTTCAGATGGAAACCAGCGACGCGCTCACACGTATTTACGCCAAAGGCAGTATTTCTTTTTCCGGCCTGAAAGACATCGGCGCCTCCCTGCTGCGTCTGAAGGTCGGCTCCACCTTAAATATTCCGGAACTGCTGACCATTTCAAAGCTGCTTGATGCGGCGCTGAGAGTGAAGTCTTATGCCAGAAAAGAGACTGATGATTCCCGCAAAGATTCTCTGGATGACATGTTTGATATCATCGAACCGCTGACACCCTTAAACAACGAAATCAAACGGTGCATTGTTTCTGAGGATGAAATTG
>CASFBR010000117.1 GCA_949292795.1 uncultured Eubacteriales bacterium | reverse complement strand
TTCTCTTTTGAAAAGCTCCGCGGCGCAGAGACCAGCCTCGGGCCGGAAATGAAATCGACCGGCGAGGTGCTTGGTATTGCAAAAACCTTTAATGAAGCGCTGTACAAATCGTTCCTCGGCGCCGGCGTGAAGCTGCCCCGGACAAAGAGGATGATCTGTACGGTACAGGATGCCGATAAGGCGGAGCTTGTTCCTATTGCCGCCCGTTTCGCGGCGATTGGATATACGATCTACGCGACGCGCTCCACCGCAGATGCGCTCATGGCCGGCGGTGTGCCTGCTATTAAGATACGAAAAATTTCCGACGGTTCGCCCAATGCTCTTGATCTGATCCTTGACGGTGAGGTGGATCTGGTGATTGACACGCCGACCCAGGGCCAGGGCAGAGATAAGACAAGGGACGGCTTCCTCATCCGCCGCAATGCGGTGGAGACTGGCGTAACCTGTCTGACAAGCCTGGATACTGCCAAGGCGCTGCTGACCAGCCTTGAAAGCGAAAATATGGACAGCCTGACGGTGGTGGATATTGCCGCTATTGACAGATAAATAAACGTTATTGATAGATAAATAAACGTTTCCGAACATGCACATAAAAATGCTTTACGGACGGCTTTGAAATTCAGAGCCGTCCGTTTGCTTTACCCGTGCTACAACCCCCAACCCCCTCATATAATATTTATAACTATTCAGCCATGCGGCCGGAAAATCCGGACGGGAGCGCAAGCTTTGCTTGCGCAGAACGGGAGGAGATTCCGGACATAGGGCGCTTAGCCGGAATCGAGCGTGCCGGCGCGTAAGCGACGGAAAAGCGGCGAAGCAGCGAACACGCGAGATGCATGGCTGAATAGGGTGGCCATGCGGCCGGAAAATCCGGACGGGAGCGCAAGCGGAAATATCGGAGGTATGGGTATGTCAGAAAAGCTTCAATTTATAAAAATGGAAGGTGCTGGCAATGATTATGTTTATGTAGACTGTTTTAATCAATATGTTTTAAATCCTCAGGCTTTTTCAAGGCGGGTGTCCGACCGTCATTTTGGCATTGGCAGTGACGGCGTGATTCTGATCCGGCCGTCGAAGCGGGCCGACTGCTTTATGGATATATATAATGCGGACGGTTCCCGAGGGCGTACCTGCGGCAACGGGCTAAGGTGCACGGCGATGTATCTCTGGGAAAAATGCAAGGAGACGCATGAAGAATTTCAGATTGAAACATTATCCGGAATTTCCAGAGCAAAAGTCTGGCGGCTCACGGGGAAAAAGTGCTGGGTCAGTGTGACCATGGGACGGGCGTTTTGCAGGGAAACGATGATTTCCTTCAGTGATGTGGGACGTCTGCTGCCGGAAGGCGTTTTTGTGGATCGGATGCAGCTTGTGGACACGGGTAATCTGCATTGCGTTATTATGTTAAAAAACTGCCGGAAGGACAGCTTGCCCGAAGCAATCATAGAAAAAATCGATATGAAAGCCATCGGAACATTTTTTGAAAATACGCCGGAATTTCCTTCGGGAATCAATGTGGAAGTGTGTATGAATACAAAAAATACGCCATGGGTCATCCGTGCCCGTGTCTGGGAGCGGGGCAGCGGGGAGACGATGGCCTGCGGCAGCGGCGCCTGCGCCATTTACCGAGCTGTAAAAAAATGGTATGGCCCTGTGGTGTCCGTGTCATCTGCGCCGGAAGCTGCGCCAGGGTTGTTGCCAGGCTCAGATGGCCCTGCCGCGGCATTGCTGCCAGCTTCAAGTGGGCCTGCCGCGGCGGTATTGCCGGGATTAAGCAAATCTGCTGCTGCGGGGGCCGGATGCTGCATTTTTATGCTGGGCGGACGCTTAAGTGTCTGGGAAACGGAAGGAGAGCTGATGCTTGGCGGTGAGGCTGTCCGGGTGTTTGAAGGCTGTATATAATGTGCACTTTTTGTTGCATCTTTTGGCAAAATGCGCTATTCTATTGATTAGAGAAGCGTTATTTAGAAAGCCGGGAGGAAAACATGCTGTACAGGTTTCTTACATTTGTTAATTCAGCAAGCAGCGGAACAACCTATTCCAATATTGCCTATTATATTAGTAATAACTTTTCCAAGATCACACAGATGAATCTGGAGGAACTGGCAGATGCCTGCTATGTTTCTCAGGCGACAATCAGCCGTTTCTGCCGTTTTTTGGGGTTTGAGAGCTTTACGCATTTTAAGATGGAATGTCAGCGGTCGCTCAGAGACGGGGAACGCCGGATCAACGATATTGTTTCGACGATCAGCCAGGGAGATGATGAGTATAAAAAGTCCTTCCGGCATTATGGCGATGTCATTATCAGGGAGCTTCAGGCCTTAATGGATTCCATGGACGTAGCTCAGCTGGACGCACTCCTTGAACGTATTCACAATACAGAGGATGTGGCGCTGTTTGGAATCCACCGCTGTGCATCGGTGATACAGGAGCTTCAGTTTTCCTTTGCACTTAAGGATAAGTTTGTCAAGGCTTACGCCGGGACGACCCATCAGCTTGAGTGTGCCCGGGAGCTTAAAAAAGACAGCCTGGCGATTGTTGTCACCTCCAGCGACGGCTTTTGGTTTGAGGCACACGATGTAGTGGACGCTCTGGCAAAAAGCCCATGCTATAAGATACTTCTGACGACGCGCAGAGATGAAAAGCAGCAGGAAATGTTTGATGAGGTGATCCTTATTGGCAGCGGCCAGGCCAGAGGAAGCTCCTACACAATGATGAATTACAGCGAATCGATGATCAGCCGTTATTTTACAAAATACTGATCCACAGGTTCCTTAAAAAAGGATATAAAAGATACGGAGGGGATGACCGTGGTAAGTCAAACAGTGACCGTCAACAGCGCACTGGGAATCCATTTGCGTCCTGCGGGGAAGCTTGCTGAGGAAGGGATGCGCTACAACTGTACGATCCGCCTGATACGAAATGGTAAGGCGGTCAATGGAAAAAGTCTTTTGAGCATTTTAAGTCTTGGCATAAAAAATGGCTATGACGTGGAGATTCAGTGCGACGGACGGGATGAGCAGGAAGCACTGGATGCTTTTGTGAAAATACTGACAGATTTAGACTGATTTTTGCGGCAGCAGGGATGGCCCTGCTGCCGCTTAAGATTATCTGGAATGAGAGGATTTTTTAGTGTCAGAATTGCTTTTAGTGTCAGGCGTGCTTTTAGATGAACCGTGCCGGGCAGGATCATTTTTTTGCGATGGATTGCCCCGGCCTTTAAGTACCCGGTATATGAGCATGATGGCGTAAAGCAGTACCGGCACAGCGACCGTGCAGTAGATGGATGCCTTAAACAGTCCGGCGGCAAGCGCGCCGTCCATCAGTGAAAAAATCAGTGTACATGCATATAAGATGATCAGCAATACGGCGCCGGTAAGAGCGGCCAGCCGTTTAAATTTCTTCATAACGTCTGTTCCTTTCGTTTGTGTTGGCATTTACAGATTTTATTCTACATGACCGCTGCTAAAAATGCAACAGCAACGTATAGACCTGCTTTTAGCGGGAAGGATTTCATTAAAAAGAAATCCGGAGGCGTAAGTGATGAAAAGAGTGGGATTGATCGTAAGTGTAATTTTTTGCGGAATACTTTTGCTGTTTGTCCCGGCTAAGCATTATCAGCGCGCGATCGCAGATAAAATTTTGCGGTTTCATGTGATTGCCAACAGTAATTCCGCACAGGATCAGGCACTGAAGCTTAAGGTGCGCGACTGTGTGATCGAATATTTATCTGAGCCCTTGAAAACATGCGAAACAAAGGAGGAAAGCGAAACGGTGATTGACAGCCTTCTGCCGCAGATCAGGGAAAAAGCGTCGGAGCTTGTCCGCCGTATGGGCTATGATTATACGATAGAGGCAGATGTGGGGGAAGAATATTTTCCGGTAAAAACCTACGGGGAAATGACCTTTCCCAGAGGCTATTATGAAGCGCTGACAATCCGTATCGGCAGCGGTGCCGGGCGCAACTGGTGGTGTGTGCTTTTCCCGAAGCTTTGCTTTACCGATGCCGTAACGGCACAAGTGCCGGAAGAATCCGGGCAGCTTTTATCTAAACAGCTGGATGCTCAGGCGTATGAGTCGCTTTACGAGGGTGAGCGGGTGCAGATACGCTTTAAGCTGGCCGAATGGCTGCGGAAATTATTTTAGTAGGTCTGTGCCGGATCGGTCTGGCAGCGGGAATGTTAGCGGCGGGCGCCGGCGTTGGCGGGCCAGCTTGACTTTGCTATGACCTTGCGGTAAATGAAAATAGAAATAACCGCTGTAATTACTTCTGTAATCCAAAACGCATTCCAAACACCGGCTGCTCCGAAAAGTCTGCTGAGTAAAAATGCAGTCGGGATGATAACTACGACATACCGGCAAAGTGAAATCAGTAATGAGGGCGTTCCCTTACCAAGTCCCTCTAATGCACCGGAAGATGTAACCGAAACCGCTGAGAAGATAAAGCCTGCACTGATGATGCGCAGAGCGATTTTTCCGGCTTGAATCGTCGCTTCTGTTTGGGTAAACAGCTCCATAAGCCGGCCGGGAACCAGCAGGCATATCACTGTTCCAAGCACCATAATGATACCGCTCATATACAGGACGATCTTATAAATCTGGCTGACCCTTTTGTCTTCGCCTGCACCGTAGTTATAGCCGATCAAGGGGCGCATCCCTTGAACAATGCCATTCGCCGGCAGATAGATGAAGGTCTGTAATTTGTAATAGATTCCCAAAACGAGAATATACACTTCGGAATATGCTGCCAAAATAGCATTAAGCGCCGAAATCAAAAGAGACGGAAGCGCAAGATTCAGGGTGGCAGGAATGCCGATAGAATACAATTTTAATGCCATTTTTTTGCCTGGAAAAATGTACTGTCTGCGAATATGTACGCGGATTGGCCGCACAAAATAAACGACCAGATAAATCGCCAGCGTCAGAGCTTGTCCGATGCCGGTTGCCAGCGCAGCGCCTTCGATTCCCATTGCCGGGAATGGGCCATAGCCGAAAATCAAAACAGGGTCTAAGACAATGTTTGCAATGCACCCGCACATCAGGCTTATCATGGTTGTTTTCATATTGCCGACGGCCTGAAAAATTTTCTCGAAGGATACGCCGACAACGATAATCAGTGTAAAAGCGAAGGCTATAACACAGTAGCGGATGCCAAGCTCAATCACTGCCTCGGATGAAGTGAACATGCGCAGGAAAACCGGAATAATTGCAATGCAGCAAATTGTCATGACAACGCCATGAATAATTGCAAGTATAAGGCCCTGTGTTGCGGCCTGATCCGCCTTTTTAGTATCTCCGGCGCCCAGATAGAAGGCGATGACTGCGTTGATTCCAACGCCAAATCCAATTCCGACAGCATTGATAAAATTTTGAATTGGATAAACAAGTGATAATGCGGTCATGGCTTCCTCGCTGATCTGTGCGACAAAAAAGCTGTCCACAATATTGTATAAAGAATTGACCAGCATGGATAAAACCATTGGCAGTGCCATGGATAAAATCAGCGGCAATATCGGTTTTTCTTTCATGAAAGTATCGTTCATTATTTCTCCTCCTTGGAACACATTATAAGATATTTTTGCGGCGCTGCCATGCCGTCAGCATGAGCGCAGCGAGCGGGCAAAGCAGCGGTTTCCGGCAGCTTCATTCTCAACAAAGGCGCCTGGCTTAAGATTGATGCCCTCCGGGCGTACCGCACAAAAAAAGCCACACAACTATCACAAGATAGCTGTGTGGCAAAAAGATGACCGAATCCGGAAAAGTCCACTCAAATTTTACGCTTATCACTATATCGAACTTTCAGGAGATTGTCAAGCATCAATTATTACGGAATTGCGGCGGCTATCCGTCTGGCGGAATAGTTGCGAATAGTGGTTGAATAATCGCGGCATTTACGCTAAAATAATAGAGACTACGAAGAATTAAAAGAGGTTTATTAATGATGAAGAAAAAAATGACAGTTGCAGTACTTTTTGGCGGACAGTCATCCGAGCATGAAGTCTCCTGTATGTCCGTAGTCAATGTTGTATCTGCAATGGATAAAGAAAAATATAATATTTATCTGGTCGGTATCACAAAGGATGGCCGCTGGCTACTGGTGGATGATATTGCCCGGGTATCTGATGATACATGGCGTGAATCAAAGACACAGGCGATTGTCAGCCCGGACGCCTCCGATCACGGCCTGCTGTGCATCAGCGGCGTAGAACAAAAAAAGCTGCCGGTGGATGTGATCTTCCCGGTGCTCCACGGCATGTATGGCGAGGACGGAACCGTGCAGGGGCTTTTTGAGCTGGCCCGTATTCCCTATGTAGGCTGCGGTGTCTTATCATCTGCCGTGTCCATGGATAAGGCGTCTACAAAGCTGATCGTGGACACCTTAGGCATCCGTCAGGCACATTATGTACTGATCACCTATTTGGATATGAAGGACATGGACGACTGCGTGCGCCGGGTCGAGGCGGCGCTGTCCTATCCGGTTTTTGTAAAACCGTCGAAGGCCGGCTCATCCAAAGGCGTTTCCAGAGCATGTAATGCCAGGGAGCTTAGAGAAGGCCTTCTTGAAGCCGTGAAGCATGATGCAAAGATTCTTGTGGAAGAATCCATTAACGGGCGGGAGATCGAGTGCGCAGTTCTTGGCGGCTGTGCCCCGGAGGCGGCCGGCGTCGGCGAAGTCCTCTCTGCGGATACGGCGATGTATTCCTATGAGGCCAAGTATTTTAACGCGGATTCCCATACCGATCTGAGACCGGAATTTCCTGACGGCATCCGCGATGCTGTGCGTGACGCGGCGGTGCGTATTTTTAAGGCAGTGGACGGCTACGGCCTGGCACGGGTCGATTTCTTCCTTGAAAAAGGCAGCAATGCGATCGTGTTTAATGAGATCAATACAATGCCTGGCTTTACAGGCATCAGTATGTACCCGATGCTGTGGGCGGATCAGGGGATCGATATGCCGCACCTCATCGACCGTCTGATCAGTCTGGCCTATGAGCGCTTTGGCGCATAAGGGAGGAGTTTATCGTGATAAAAGATGCTCCGATCGGTGTATTTGATTCCGGTGTCGGCGGTCTGACTGTTGTTCGGGAAATTATCCGACAGCTGCCCTCGGAAAATGTGGTCTATTTTGGCGACACAGCCCGGGTGCCTTACGGAAGCAAATCTCAGAAAACGATCATTGAGTATACGCGGCAGATCATTCATTTCCTGAAAACAAAAAACGTTAAGGCCATTGTGATCGCCTGCAATACAGCCAGTGCCTACGCGCTGGATGCGGTGGCCCCGGAGGTGGATGTCCCGATTATCGGTGTGGTGCGTCCGGGCGCTTATACGGCGGCCAGCACGACAACGACCGGAAAGATCGGCGTTATTGGAACAGAAGGAACGATCAACAGCGGTATTTATACGTCGGTGCTCCATGAATATGACCCGGACTTTACGGTTGTTGGCCGGGCCTGCCCGCTGTTTGTCCCGCTGGTGGAGGAAGGACTGCTCAATGATCCGGTGACGGACGAGATCGCCGCAAGATATTTAAAAGCTTTAAAAGAGGCCCATGTAGACACTCTGATTCTTGGATGTACCCATTATCCGCTGATCCGCAGCACGATCCGGCGGATCATGGGCGGGGACGTCAACCTGGTAAATCCGGCTTACGAGACTGCGATCAGCCTGCGCTGCCTTTTGAAAGAGAAGGGCATATACAGAGACTGCGGTGCGCCGGAATATCATTTTTTTGTCAGTGACGGTACGGATAAGTTCAGTGCCTTCGCAAATTCGATTTTACCGGTGGAGCTTGTGGAGACACGGCTCGTACCGATTGATGAATACTAATGAGGAAGGAAGCTTAAGCTATGACAAAGGATGTCATTGTATCGATCAGCGGTTTGCAGATGGATATGGAAAACGCAGCGCCGCTGGAAGTGATTACCGTTGGAAATTATTATTTCAAAAATGGCAAGCATTATATATTATTTGATGAAATGTCCGATGCAGACAGCGCGCCGACAAAGAATACGATCAAAATTGACAATAACCGGGTCGATGTCATAAAAAAGGGCGAAAACAGCGCCCATATGGTATTTGAGCCGGACCGCAAAAATATGACCTATTACCAGACACCTTTTGGCAGTCTCCTCGTGGGAATCAATACGCTCGGTATATCCCATAAGGAGGACGACTTAAACATTCATACAAAAATTGATTATGCTCTGGAAGTCAACTATTCTCATATGTCGGACTGCTCCATTGAGATCAACATAAAGTCCAAGGATGACAAAAATTTCAGACTGCATTAATTTAAACAGGTGATAGAAGACACCGCTTTCGTAATTACAAGGAGATTGCTATGAAGATTAAAAAAGCCGTAATACCTGCCGCGGGCCTGGGAACCCGCTTTCTGCCGGCCACCAAGGCTCAGGCAAAGGAGATGCTCCCCATTGTTGACAAGCCGACCATTCAGTATATCGTGGAGGAAGCTGTGGCTTCCGGGATTACAGATATTATTATCGTGACCGGAAGAAATAAAAAGCCCATCGAAGATCATTTTGACCGTTCCATGGAGCTGGAGATGGAGCTTGAACGCGCGCAGAAGCAGGAGATGCTTGAGCTTGTACGGCATATTTCGGAGATGGCGAACATATACTATGTACGTCAGAAGGAAGCGAAGGGACTGGGACATGCGGTGCTTACCGCTCACAATTTTATTGGAAATGAGCCCTTTGCCGTACTTTTGGGGGATGATGTTGTGGAGGCGAAAAAGCCCTGTCTCCGCCAGATGATCGATATTTATAATGAGTACCGCACCTGCGTTCTTGGCGTGCAGAAGGTGACTGAGGATGCGGTGAGCAAGTATGGTATCGTTGACTGCAAGCAGATCGATGACCGGGTTTATAAAGTCCGTGACCTGGTGGAAAAGCCTAAGCGCGAGGAGGCGCCGTCCAATATTGCCATCCTTGGCCGCTATATTCTGACTCCGGATATTTTTGAATATCTGCGCAGCCAGAGTGCCGGCGCCGGCGGTGAAATACAGCTGACCGATGCGCTGCGCCGTCAGGCTCAGGATTGTGCCATGTATGCTTATGATTTTGTCGGCAAGCGTTACGATGTCGGCTCCAAGATCGGCTTTTTGCAGGCAAATGTGGAATTTGCCCTGCGCGATCCCCAGCTGCGCCAGCCGATGATCGAGTATCTGAATCAGCTCCATGAAAATATGGATGAGATGCTTCAGGTTGAATAGCGGCACATCAGGTGTAAAAAATATACAAATACAGTACCCAAAAAGGTTTATTTATGGTATACTATTCACGAAGTAAAGCAGACCGGATGGGAGGAATTATTATGGCAGGTAATCTTATTATCGCAATTAACCGTCAGTATGGCAGCGGAGGTAAAGAAATCGGCACGAAGGTGGCAAAAGATTTGGGAATACCGATCTATGATCAGGAGATTCCTGAGATGGCCGCGCAAAAGAGCGGCATCCGCAAAGACTATTTTGAAAAGGTTGACGAAAAGCCTACGGACAGCTTTTTATATGCGCTGGCGATGAATACCTTTTCCATGAACGGCACCGTGAATCCTTTCGATCATACGTTGTCCAGCGACCGTTTGTTTAATATTCAGGCAGAAGTGGTGAAGGACCTGGCAAAACAGGGCCCGTGCGTGATTATTGGCCGCTGCGGTGAGTATATTTTACGGGATGAACCGAACCGTATCAGTATTTATATTTGCAGCCCCATGGACAAGCGTATTGAACGTATTTCACGCCTTTATGACCTTTCTGCGAAGGATGCACAGAAGAAGATCCTGTCCATTGATAAGAAGCGGGACAGCTATTATGGCTATTATGCAGGAAAAGACTGGAGAGCCTGCGCCAGCTATAATCTTTCCATTGATTCCGGAACGCTTGGCATTGAAAAGAGCGTGGAGCTTATTAAGCAGTATATTGCCATACGAACCGCATAGCAGCCGGAGAACTGAATAGTTACGATCTACTGAATAGTTACGATCTTACGATATTTTTTTAGATCATCTATTTCAATTTTGAGAAAAATGGTTTATACTATTTTCGGATATTATATCTGCGGCGGTGTAAAACCTTTTATCCACAGCAGATGAATTATTGAAAAAAGAATATGGAGGAAAAATCATGTTAGTATCAGCAAAAGAGATGTTGACAAAGGCAAAAGCAGGCCATTATGCCGTAGGCCAGTTTAATATTAACAACCTTGAATGGACAAAATCCATTCTTCTGACCGCACAGGAATTAAATTCCCCTGTCATCCTTGGCGTTTCTGAAGGCGCAGGCAAGTATATGGCCGGCTATAAGACCGTTGTAGGTATGGTCAATGGTATGCTTGAAGAGCTTAAGATTACTGTTCCGGTGGCACTTCACCTGGATCACGGCACATACGAAGGCTGCTTAAAGTGCATCGAAGCCGGCTTCTCTTCCATCATGTTTGATGGTTCTCACTATCCGATCGAGGAGAATGTGGCAAAGACAAAAGAGCTTGTAGCAATCTGCCAGGAGAAGGGCATGTCCCTTGAAGCAGAGGTGGGCTCTATCGGCGGCGAAGAAGACGGCGTTGTAGGTATGGGCGAGGTTGCAGACCCGAAGGAATGTAAGGCAATCGCAGACCTGGGCGTAACAATGCTGGCTGCCGGCATCGGCAATATCCATGGCAAATATCCGGCAAACTGGCAGGGCTTAAGCTTTGAAACACTGGATGCGATACAGCAGCTTACCGGCGATATGCCGTTAGTACTTCACGGCGGCACAGGTATCCCGGCAGATATGATCAAGAAGGCAATCTCTCTTGGTGTTGCCAAGATCAATGTAAACACAGAGTGCCAGCTTGCGTTTGCTGATGCAACCCGCAAGTATATCGAAGCCGGCAAAGACCTTGAAGGCAAAGGCTTCGATCCCCGTAAGCTTCTTGCTCCCGGCGCTGAAGCCATCAAGGCAACGGTTAAGGAAAAGATGGAGCTGTTTGGTTCTGTTGGCAAAGCCTGAAGCAAAAAACTGTTGAAACGAAAGACCTGTATGGAACCGGGATGCTCCGGTTCCATACAGGTCTGTTTTATTGAATAGGGAACGGCGTTCCTATGCAATAATAAGCTTTGCTTGTATGATGGACCGCAAGATTTGCAATATTTCGCTTGGATTTTGCAATGGCTGTGGTCTTTTTTTTATGGGAAAATAAATACACAGATGAGAAATAAGATTGTGGATAAAAAACATAAGGGGGATTTAAAAATGTTATTTCCAATTTTAACCGAATCAAGATGTGTTGTGGATTTAAGCGGAACATGGGATTTTAAGCGGGATGCCAATGGCAAGGGCTTTGATGAACAGTGGTACGCATGCCGCCTTAAGGATGCGCAGACCATGCCGGTGCCTGCCGCCTACAACGATATGAAGGAGGATGCTGCCCTGCGGGAGCATTACGGATGGGTATTTTATCAGCGTACCGTAACTGTTCCGGCGGCATTAAAAAGCCAGCGGACAGTTCTTCGCATGGAGGCCGTGACCCATAAAGCCCGTGTTTATTTAAACGGAGTGCTTATGTGCGAGCATAAAGGCGGCTTTCTCCCCTTTGAAGTCGAAATCAGTGATGCGTTAAAGCCCGGCGAAAATCTTCTGACCATTGCCGTGGATAACCGGATCGACCGCACGACCCTGCCGGTTGGCGGAGACTGTCCGTTTGGCACCTCGGAACCGGTAAAGAATCAGAAGCAGAACTATCCGCGCTTTGATTTCTTTAATTATGCGGGAATTATCCGTCCTGTAAAGCTTTACACTACGCCCCGGACCTATATCCGGGATGTGACCCTGGTGCCGCAGGTGAACTGGGAGGAAGGCCAGGCAAAATCCGCAGTGATCGAATACAGCGTAGAGCTGTCGGAACCGTCAGAGGCCGCAGCGGTGGAGGTTATTGACAGAGAGGGGGAAACCGTGGGCATGGGAAACGGGGCCAGCGGAAGAATCACCGTTAATGATCCCCATTTATGGATGCCCGGCGACGGCTATATGTATCAGGCGCGGATTACAGCCGGGGCAGACGTTTATGTACAGCCATTTGGTATCCGCACCGTCCGGGTGGACGGCGGCCGGTTCCTTATTAATGAGCGGCCTTTTTACTTTAAGGGCTACGGCAAGCATGAAGATACCTTCCCCGGCGGACGCGGTTTTCATCCGGTAATGAATGCCAAGGACATCAGCCTGATGAAGTGGCAGGGAGCCAACAGCTTTCGGACGAGCCACTATCCATACAGTGAGGAAATGATGCGGCTGTGCGACCGGGAGGGCATTGTCGTTATCGATGAAGCTCCGGCTGTGGGAATCAGCCTGAAATTTGGCGGAGGTATTTCGCCTTTCTGCAAGGATAAGGTGACCTATAAGCCCTTTGAAGATGGCGGTATCGGGACCTTTGAGCATCATCAGCAGGTGATCCGCGAACTGATCCAAAGAGATAAAAATCATTCCTGCGTGGTCATGTGGAGCCTGGCCAATGAACCGGATTCGAACAGCCCGGGCGCATATGAATATTTTAAGCCGCTGTTTGATCTGGCGCGGGACTGCGACCCGCAGAAGCGCCCCTGCACGATCGTATGTATGAAGGGCGCGTATTGGAAGGAAGATGTAACGATCCGTTTATCGGATGTGATCTGCCTGAACCGCTATTATGGCTGGTATGATTTTGGCGGGGAGCTTGAGACTGCGAAAGAAGAGCTGAAAAAGGAAATGGACTGGTGGGATGCTCTTGGAAAGCCGGTTATGATGACCGAATACGGGGCCGACACCGTGGAAGGCTTAAGAGACACCCTTCCGGTGATGTTTACGGAAGAATATCAGGTTGCTTATTATAAGATGAATCATGAGGTTTTTGACACTCTCAAAAACTTTGTGGGAGAGCAGGCATGGAACTTTGCAGATTTTGCCACATGCCAGGGCACCGGACGGGTCCAGGGCAACAAAAAGGGGATTTTCACCCGCGACCGCCGGCCTAAGATGATCGCTCATGCGCTGCGGAAAAGATGGCAGGCGATTCCGGATTTTGGATATAAAGGCTGAAGTGCAGGTATTGCTCCGGCCGGACTTGCGTCGGATTGCGCGCGATAGCGTTTATCCGGCCGGCTTTTACGGCCCGTTGTCCGGAGAAAGGCGCTTCCGGTATTCCTGTGGTGAGATGCCGTATTCCTTTTTAAAATAGCGGAAAAAAGAAGAATAGCTGGCAAAGCCATGGCTGGTCGCGACCGTTTCAAGGGCGGTATCGGTGACCATAGCGTTTTTGCACGCTTCCAGCCGCTTCCGTAAAATGTACTGATGGATGGAAATTCCCATAGTCTCTTTAAAGGTATGGGAAATATAATATTTGTTCAGGTAAAATATCTGGGAAAGCTGGTCGAGGCTGATGGCTTCACTAAGGTGTTCGTCAATGTAAGTGCAGATGCGGCTGCGCAGTGAGGCGGAGCCTGAAGGAGCGCGGTGCTCGTGGCTGTAAATAAAACGGCTGATCCCAAGAAGAAGCTGCCCAAGAAGCAGATGGCAGGCGGCCTCTTTGCCAAAGCGGCTGTCGTGTATTTCGCGGATCAGACTAAAGAGCATTGTCTGAAGATCATTGAAGCGGGGCTGGCTCATAGTAAGCAGGGGCGCGGCAAGACTGTCGCAGCAGTCAAATAAATATCGGAAAATATCGGTATGAGCCAGCCGTTTTTGATAATAATCCTTCCGTATCCATAAAACAAAACGCCGGTAGGGCGCATGGGGATCGAGAAGGGAAGGGCAGTGAACGGTGCCGGGCGGGATCATAATAATATTTCCCGGTGCAACATTATAAGACTGGCCCTGGATGGAAACAGAAACCTTTCCCTCAAGGAAAAAATAAAATTCATAAAAACTGTGGCTGTGGGGGGCAACACCCTGATCGGGAAAGTCTTTATAATAATAAAGCTCAAAAGAATCATCAAGCATATACTGGCGGTTTAAAAATTTCGTACTGTCGTTTTGCTTCATCGGCGGTTCATCTCCGTTTTTATTCCCGAGGCAGCCAGCCGGGCAAATTGCCGGTGCACCCGTTTGGCAGTGCGGCGCGCCAGTGGGACACGGCACTGCCTGAAACGGCGTGCAGACTGCTTCTAAAGCTTATAAAACCGGGGCTGCCATCAGACATCCCCGGTTGTTTTCCCTGTCAGATTGCAGGGAATTTCATTTCCTTATATTTTTTATAGGTTTCGGCAACTTCGCCCTGTCTCTTCATAAAATCAATGCGGGTCGCAATGATCTCATCTAAGTGCAGCTCACGGGAAGAATTTTCATTTCGGTCACGGCAAAGTCCGTTTTCGGCAAGAACGAACTTCACTTCGCCGTTTTCATCTCTTACAAGGTCGCCGCCGGCGCCGCAAACGGCACATTCAAACGGGAACTGAAGTCCATCCCAGTGAGGCTCGCCCTTAAATACGAGTGAGGAATGGCAGTTGGGGCACAGACCTTCGTTGGGGTCGCCCATCCATGTACGCTCCTCGACCGGGGTGTTGACAGCTTTTACGATGTTTTCCCCCATCTTATGCGCTCTTTCAAGCTGCTCTGGTCTTAAAAGAACATTTCCGGGACGGCCGTTTCTTGTGGACATCATCTGGTCAACGACGCGGATAGACTGTGTGAACATCGTCGCTCCGATAGCCTCCAGAGAAAGTGTCTGCCAGTCATGGCAGGAACCGCCGACGGCA
>CASFBR010000116.1 GCA_949292795.1 uncultured Eubacteriales bacterium | reverse complement strand
CGACATTGCCATGCCATTGTTCCAGCGCTATGCCATTGACCATTTTATCGAAAGACAGAGCCTGAATGGTATTTGGAGCTTTGCCCTGGTTTATGTACTTGTTGTAGCGTTTCAGTTTTTAAGCGTTGTTTTATTTACCCGAGGCAGCGCCTCACTGGAAATGTTTGTCAGCAAAACGATGAAGCGTGCCTGCTTTGTCCATCTCCAGAAGCTTTCCTTTTCCTATTACAACGTGACGCCGGTAGGCTACATCCTTTCCCGGGTCATGAATGATACCGACCGTATTGCCGGCATGACTGCCTGGAATTTTACGGATATGCTTTGGGCTCTGGTCTATGTGCTCGGCGTCTTTGTCGCTATGCTGGCACTCAACTGGAAGCTGGCACTTATTATTATGCTCATCGTACCAGCACTTGCCATTCTGACCTGGTACTTTCAAAATAAAATTCTGCGCTGGAACCGAAAGGTGCGTAAGATCAACTCCAAAATCACCAGTGCCTATAATGAAGGGATTATGGGTGCTCAAACGTCCAAAACACTGGTCATTGAAGATAAAAATCTTGAAGAATTTAAAGCTCTGACCACACAAATGCGCGTATCTGCTGTTAAAGCAGCCCGGCTGAGCGCTGTCTATGTCCCGCTGATCCTGTTTTGCGGTTCTCTTGCCACAGCCATCGTCCTTGGCCGCGGCGGCCGGATGGTTATGAATGATCTTATGCTCATTGGAACATTGTCCGCTTTTACTTCCTACGCAGTGGGTATCTTTGAGCCCATCCAGCAGCTTGCCAGAAATCTCGCCGAACTGATCTCCATGCAGGCCAATATCGAACGTGTCGCAACACTGCTGGATCAGGAACCCACGGTTTCCGACCGTCCGGAGGTTATTGAGAAGTACGGAGATACCTTCCATCCCAAAAAAGAAAACTGGGAACCGATCCGGGGTGATATTGAGTTTCAGGATGTTTCCTTTCATTACCCGGATGGCTCTGAGGAGGTTCTCAGCCACTTTAATTTAAAAATTCCCGCCGGGACGACCATTGCCATTGTAGGTGAAACCGGAGCCGGAAAAAGCACACTTGTCAATCTGGCCTGCCGCTTTTTCGAGCCTACCGGCGGAAAAATACTCATTGACGGAAAAGATTACCGCGAACGCAGCCAGCTATGGCTTCACAGCAATATCGGCTATGTTCTTCAAAGCCCTCATCTGTTTTCCGGTACGATCGCGGAAAATATCCGTTATGGACGTCTGGATGCCACAGATGAGGATGTCCGGGCCGCCGCGAAAGCCGTGTGGGCCGACCAGGTTGTAGAAAAGCTTGAGCACGGCTATCAGACCGATGTAGGTGAGGGCGGCAGCCGCCTGTCTACCGGTGAAAAGCAGCTGATTTCCTTTGCCCGGGCCATTATTGCAGACCCGGCCATCTTCGTTCTGGATGAAGCCACATCGTCCATTGATACTCAGACCGAGCAGCTCATCCAAAAAGCTACGGAAAAGCTGCTGCGCGGCCGTACATCCTTCATTATCGCCCACCGGCTCTCCACTATCCGTCACGCGGATATAATTCTTGTTGTACGCGATGGAAAAATCATCGAACAGGGCCGCCATGAAGAACTGCTGGATAAA
>CASFBR010000115.1 GCA_949292795.1 uncultured Eubacteriales bacterium | reverse complement strand
TGCCGGTCGCTTTTGCGATAACGCTCTTTTCGGCGCGTATTCAAGGGTACTTTAATAAAAAAGCCTCTGCCGCAAATGTCGCGCTTGAGACCGGTGTTCAAGAGTGTATCGAAAGCCTGCAGGATCTGAAGACAAATAATGCCGAGAAGCGCTATCTCAGAGGGCTTGACAAGAAGATAGATTACGCCGAAAAACGGCACATCATAACCGAGCTGGGAACAGCGCTCTTTGTCGTTTCATCAACGCTTATATTAAAATTCGGCATTGCCACAGTGGCCCTTGTCGGATCGGTTCTGCTTATACACGGAGAGATAAACATTCCCCTCTTCTTTATGTTCCTGCTCGTTGCCTCAAGGCTTTATTCACCGCTGGAAGGCGCCCTCCAGAATCTTGCGGCGGTCATATCCACAAGGACAAATATTGACCGCATGAATGAGATACTCGACCGTCCCGTCCAGACCGGCTCGAATGTGATAACAAACCACGGCTGCGATATTAAGTTCGAGCATGTTGGCTTTGCGTATAACACGGGCGAGACCGTATTGAAAGATGTGTCGTTCACCGCAAAGCAGGGTGAGGTCACGGCTCTTGTCGGCCCCTCCGGCGGAGGAAAAACTACGGTATCCCGCCTTGCTGCACGCTTTTGGGATGTTGACAAGGGAAAGATCACGGTTGGCGGTATGGATATATCAAAAATAGAGCCGGAAACGCTGCTGTCGCTATATTCCATTGTGTTCCAGGACGTTACATTATTCAACAACACCGTAAAGGAAAATATCAGGATCGGGAAAAAGGACGCAACCGACGAGGAGGTCATAGCCGCGGCACGGCTTGCCAACTGCGAGGAGTTTGTAAACAAACTGCCGGACGGCTACAACAGCATGATCGGTGAGAACGGCTGCGAGCTGTCGGGCGGCGAACGCCAGCGTATCTCCATCGCAAGAGCATTCTTAAAAGACGCGCCGATCATCCTGTTGGACGAGGCAACGGCAAGCCTTGACGTTGAAAACGAGACACTGATACAAGCGGCGCTTTCAAGGCTCATAAAGGATAAGACGGTGCTTGTTATCGCACATCGTATGCGGACGGTGAGCGGCGCCGATAAGGTGATCGTGCTTTCAGGCGGCACCGTCGCTGAACAGGGACGTCCCGATGATCTAATGAAAACCGGAAAAATATATCCGCACATGGTAAAGCTCCAGATGATGAGTCAGGACTGGGGTATATAGATCTTTTAATCAAAAAAGAGAGATACAGCTCAACAATTAATCTGTATCTCTCATATTTTTATGATTTGTTATTCGTTATAATTCAAAACAACGGCATCGGTATGTTAGGTGATTCCGAGTGATTTTCGGTTGGGTAAGAGGCAGAACAAGATATGTCTTGTGATGACATCTTATTATTTGTCCATTTCCCGTACCACGCTGACAGCCATGCCGTATAGTGCGTCTTTGTCATCAAAAACAATTCACTCAGTGACTGGAACGACATACTGACTGCCACATGGTTTTCGGGTTTATTCCCAAATTTGGGAACGATCAACCCTTTGGTATCCGTTTCACCCGGACCACTGTCAGCCACAAGGAGAAAATCAGACTTGCTGCCGCAGATCAGCTGCAGTGTCCGTGACAGGCTTTTTCCGTCCGGACGGGAACGCTTTTGCTTTTTGAGATTTTCGGCAGACGTTCCTCCAAGTGACTGGTACAGCGGCGTCTTGTCGGCCGAATTTCGTTTTGACTGCATCATATACCGCAGCTCACCGCATTCCAGCTTACGGCACAGTTCAAGGAATTCGTCCACATTGATATAGATGTGGACATTGTTCGTCTGACGCTGTCCGGCGGGCTTTGAAAGGTCGTATGATGCAAAAGCAAAATGGGTTTTACCGATGGTAAATACATCATTTAAGCTTTCAACAAAACAGCCTCTTGCGTCCTTGCGAGTGATTTGGTGTTTGTTTCTTTCTTCTGACATGGTTTTTCCTCCAGTATACTCATTTTTTATACCGTTGGTCGATTTTATCCATGCCGACATTCAACTTCTTGATGTTTTCGGCAAATTGGTTCATGAAATCTTCCGCTGTATTGTAATTCAAATAACAAAAAACGAGAACGCTGCTCCAGATAATATTCATTGTCTCCGGGTTAAAATGCTTTTCGGCTTTTTGCAGTATCATAGAATATCTGACCAGTATCCGGTTCCATTCAATGAAAAATTCATCCTCAAGCTCCAGATTGAATTCCCGAAGCCACTCTCGAACGGTATGTGTTTTTGAAGAATCACCGCATTGCGGATCGGTAAAAATATATTGTATTTCCCCGATTGGGAATCGAGCATCACTCTTTTTAACCCCTTGTTTTCTTTCCGACGCAACGCAGCGCCCTATCGGGAACATGGCGCATACTGTCGGTTTTGCTTTATGTACTGAACATTTCCTGTCCTTTAATAGCGGGCATCGCTTGATAGAGCCCTTTGGCTTTAACCTCACGATCGGAAATCTTGAGTCAGAACCGATATATGTTTCGCAGTAGGCTTCCAGCACTTGTTTCGCCTCCATGTTCAGTTCTTTTGCAAGGTTAAACATATCCTTGGGGTTTAACAGGATATCTTCACGGTTTATGCAGCATTTGCCGCACATCGTACAGTTGAATTTGAATTCTTCGTCCAGGCCTATTTTCAGCCTGTCAAAATTATCATATATTTGTTTTAATCTGTTGTCCATTTGTTGATCCTCCTCTTATATAGGCTTCTCTGTGTTTATTTTTGATACAGATCATCTGTTTTCAATAACTGAAGTGTATATGGATACATACATTTATGATGCTCCGGATAATGGTTGTTCCGATCCGGAATCATAACACGCAGAACCTGGCGCCCTGTTTCCTCATACTCATCTAACCGTATGTCACAGTCTAAGTAAATGCCGGAAACATAATCGCCTGCCCTGAACCTTTCTCCTGCCTGAACTCTTTGACCAAGAGTATTTAAGATACGACAAACCTCTTCCGGCGATAGAGCCAAAACAATTTGAAAATCCATGTGCCCGTATTTGTCCATACCATGAGTATGTGCGTTGCAGGCATACGGCAGAAAACCAGATTCCTTCTTCCCGCAGTCGTCGCAAACCCCATTTGTACAATAATGAATGATCCAATCAATTTTGCTGCTCATGTTTTTCCCTCCTGTGCAGATAGGTTTTCATTGCGTGCATTGCATTTTTCAAATCCATATCATACCGATACCAATCACTTATGAAATTATCCAGGGAATCCGCATCAAGCATTTTAGCGTCCTCAATACAGAATAGTTCATAATCCGTATCATCAACTTCGTCATACGGGACACAAAAAATACCTTCGCTTACCAAGACAAAAAACATACCCAAATGGCGTTCGTCTGTGATAGGATACTGCCAGCACAGCTCATTGTGATATCGCTCCAAGTATTCTTCGCAAAAATCCATTAAAGTGGAATGAGTGGCCCCATCTTCCTTAAATTGTGCAATAAGGTCTTCTTTGCTTTTTAATGTTGATAAATCGATGCAAAGGTCATCGATTTTGATTCGGTTGCTGCTTTTCATATAACATTCCTTTCCGCCATATATGGCTTGTAATATATTGTGTCGTCCTGATCAGATTGATAGACACCGATACAAAGGTTGTGGCAAGGGCTCTGTTCGGGATTGTACTCGGCGAAACAGATCTCTTCGTCCAGACCCGTTTCTCTGTTTGTCCAGTATAAGTTGATTGCCGGAAAGTCCGAATCAGGGTACGCAACAGCCCGAAGGACAGTTCCATCCGGTAAACCCAGTTTGATTTCGTTCATAGATTTTCTCCTTTATCTGAAATTGATAAGGCGGAGCTGACTGCCCCGCCTTTTTTGTGTTCCGGCCAGACCGGAATTAACCTGAAATGAGTTCTTCAAAATCCTGTTCGGTCAGTGTCGTGATGCCAAGCTGACGCGCTTTGGTCAGTTTGCTGCCGGCTTTTTCGCCGACGATAACGTAATCTGTTTTCTTGCTGACCGAATTAGCAGGTTTTGCACCGAGCTCCAGCAACTTTGACTGTATGCCGTCACGCGTGTAATTCTCCAATTTGCCGGTAGCTACTACCGTCTTTCCGTATAAGGGTGTTATGATTGTGCTCATCGTCTGATTCTCCTTTATAAATTCAATTTTTTCAAGCAGCGGTCTCCAAAGTTTTTCTTCCTCTTTGTCCGCATACCATGTATAGATATTGTTATGCATCGTTTCCCCGAAATCGGGCAGCTGTGTAAAATCAAAACCGTCTTGGATAGCTTGCTCAAAGCTTTCCCAGGAACCGTGGAAATAACGGTCCAGGTCACGCCCGGCGTGTCTGCCGACCATTGGTATCCCCAGACCGGCAATAAACTGCGCCAACGTACAGCGCCGGCTCTTTTCGATCGACGTCTGCAGCCGTTCATATGATTTTACGCCGAATCCTTCGGTGTTTATGATGTCTTTACGGTGTTTTTCCAGATCATAGAGATCCCCGAAATTACGGATCCAGCCATGTCCTATGAATTTTTCAAGCGTCACAGCCGAAAGTCCCTCAATGTTCATCCTGGTTTTTTCACAGAAATGATTAAATTTCTGTACCAGTTTGGCAGCACAATAAGGGTTTTCGCAATATAACTGGCGTGTTCCTCCGGTAGTATGTTTCACACTCAAATGCTTGCCGCAGCAAGGGCAGGACATCGAAAGCGTATACGTATTGCTCTGCGTATTGTTTTGCGCGATCTGCGGTATGATCATATTCGCCTTGTAAACCTTGATGGTATCGCCAATGCCGAATTGGAATTCGTCAAACATATCCAGGTTATGAAGATATGCGCGGCTTACCGTAGCGCCGTCGATCTCAATAGGTTTAAATAAGCCGGTTATACTCACCATACCGGTTCTCGTTGTCGCAAGTTCAACGCCGAGAAACTGAGTTTCATACAACTCGTCTTCCCATTTAAGCGCAATAAGGCGGTTTTCATGATGTCCGGTTGCGCCGAGACTTTTTCCGTAGGCGATATCGTCGTATTCCAGGATCAAGCCGTCCGCAGGATACCCGAAATCTTTTGGATCTGCCTGTTTCACCGCGTTATTTAACGCATCGGGAGATACTGAAGGTAAGCTGACATACGGTACAACAGTAAAGCCGTTCTCCTCTAAGAATGCCAGCTGCTCGTGCTTGGTATCCATAGCCATATCGGTTACAAGATCAAAAGCAAAAAACTCCAGATGCCGTTTCCCGGCTTCGACCGCGTCTAACTTCCGGACACTTCCGGCCGCCAGGTTTCTCGGCGAGCGGTATGGCTCGTCCAAACTCAGATTGATTTTCTCAAAATTCGCCCATGAAATGACGCCTTCACCCCGTACTTCAAACGCTTCCTTGTTCGGTACGGATAACGGGACATTTATAAATGTCCTGACCGTATGTGTGACGTCTTCTCCGATGATGCCGTCGCGTCCGCGAGTAATGGCTTGCTCCAAAACGCCGCCATTGTATCGCAGCACCAGTGTGAGACCGTCCATTTTCCATGACAGGATAACATTACGTCCGTCTGCGAATCTGACAAGGTCGTCGATCGACTTGGTTTTATCGGCTGATAGCATCGGTCTGGTGTGACGTACCGGTGTGAGCTCATCCAGAATCTCTCCGGAAACTTTCTGTGTGGGGGATCCGGAAAGGATCAGACCGGTATCACGTTCCAGCCCCTTCAGCTCGTCCGCTAAAACGTCATAATCCCGGTCGCTCATTATAGGAGCGTCATCACGGTAATAGGCGGTATCCGCCTCTTTGAGCTGTTTAATCAGAACAAGCATCCGCTCATGTTTTGTTTTTTGTTTATTCGCATCCATATGCAAAGCTCCTTTCAGTATAATTTATATAGATTTTGTCTGACTTCATTTAATCGTTCCAATGCATCGTATTCTGCATCTTCATTCGACCCGTTGAAGTCCAGATCAATAATCTCAATCTCAGTACGGCACGGTTTTGGGCTATAAACCTCCTGAACCATACCATTTTTTACGACAATGACCAATGGATTACTCATGCGCAGCCTCCTTTTTCGCGAGAAGCGGAAATGAAGACTGTGTATACCAATACGACCATTCCTCCATCGTTAATGTATTTGCATGTATCACAATGGCGGGGATTTCGTACAGGCAGAGCTGAATATATGCCATCCATACACAGCGAATATCAATGTCCTGCCCAATAAAAAGACACTTATTTTTACAATCAATCCCTCTTTGTTTCATAGCCCATACAGAACCGATCAGCATTGCTCCGGAACCGCATGTTGGATCATTGATAGTTACGTATCCATCTTCCTTTATGGTTTCATCAGATGGATTAACAATCATCGCCATCATTCTGCATATATCGTCCGGGCTGAAGTATTGTCCGTTCCATTCGTTATTCAATTGAAGCTCATGATAAATTTTGCCGAGAATATCGCATGGAGCGTCTATATGTTCTCTGACCGCCAAATACATAAGTGCGCACATTCTTGTATATGACGAAACTACTTCCGGAGATAAATCTGAAATCATTTCGTTATAACGAGCACTTCTTTCTTCTTTATGCAGCGGATCAAAAATTGCCGCAAGCGATGTGGCCAGCAATTCGAGAAAGGTAGTAAATACAACATTCAAGCCCTGCGTCTGACCGAGGTTCCGTATTTCTGAAACGAGTTGAGCAGAAGCGGTTTTTGGTGAAACGTCAGCCATTTGCATCCCTCGCTTTCCCTGAAAACAGAATACCGGCAAAGGAAATGGTGTTTCCTTGATCCTCAAAGAACATCTCATTGATCGTAATGTCGGCTGCGCTGTGTGTTTCGGAATAAAGACCAACCTCTGCGATCTGCATCCCGTGCAATTCACCCAGTTTACCGTCCGCATAT
>CASFBR010000114.1 GCA_949292795.1 uncultured Eubacteriales bacterium | reverse complement strand
AAGTTTTTGAGAACCTGTCTGCCGTTTAAAGCAGTTATTCTGTTGTACGGGAGTTCAAATCTATCCGCAAAGCAAAAACGGGCGTTTTATATCTACGAATATGCATCCCCAAATCCCGGCGTTTGGGCAGCAAAAATCCCCGATAAAATCGTGGTTTTTGCGGAACATATCTTTTTTATGTTCCTATTATGACGGAGATGGAGGGATTTGAACCCTCGCGCCGGTTGCCCGACCTACCGCATTTCGAGTGCGGACCCTTCAGCCACTTGGGTACATCTCCATAAAAGCCCTGAAAACAGGTGCTTTTATATTATATAACGGGATGCGCATTTTGTCCATACCTTTTTTCATATCTGTCCCCGGCATCGTAACGATACCGCCCGGTCTGCGCATTTACCGCGCAAGCCGTAAGAAAATAATTCAAGAATGCAAAAATCCCATTGCCGCAGGTGATTTAAAATAGATTCTTGTATGCAGCAGTTCAGCCGGCTGAACTGTTACACGGCATCCGGCTGCACGCTAAAAGCCGCCGGATGCGCCATTGCTTCCGCGTCTTTTAAGCCTGCGCCGTCTCTGTGCCTGGCGCCATAGCCGGAATAACTATTCCAGTTCCTTTTCCAGAAGTTCCAGCTCGGCTAAAAATTCTTCCCGCGCCGCAGCTATACGCACCGGGTCCTGGGTGTCAAGCACCCGCTCAAACTTTTGCAGACACCATTCGGCTTTCTGGCGCAGGCTTCCGACGCTTTCCTCATAAAGCCGCTCGCCCCGAAACAGCAGCGCTTTGTTCGCCTCCTGCTCCCGCGGAACAACCTTTAAATACGCAAGCGCCTCCATGCGCTCCTGAATCTGAGCATCGGTCATGTCATTTTCACTGTTTTTTATGATCAGCCGTTCCTTATGTCCTGTGGATACCGATGTCGCTTCCACCTCCAGCAGGGCATTTATATCGTAAGTATAAGTAATATCGACCGATTCCTGTCCTGCCGGTGCAGGCGGCACATCAATAAAAAGCTCGCCTAAAAGCAGATTGTTTTTCGCCATACGGCTTTCGCCCTGGAGGACATTGATCTTCAGCCGTGTCTGCCCGTCGCTGACCGTATACACCCTCTGGGTGCGGCTTGCCGGGATGACGGTATTGCGCTCGATGATCGGGCAGAAATGTCCGCTCTCCATCTGATGATTTTCTTTTTCCACCGCCACCTCTGTTCCAAGCGTAAACGGGCAGACATCCGTTAAGATCACTTCCCGTACATCCTCGCGCCGCTCCTTCATCGCCCCCTGGATCGCCGCGCCGAGAGCCACCGCCTCGTCCGGGTTGACACTGCTGTTTGGCATCCGTCCAAAAAGCTTTCCGACAAACTTGCGCACAATGGACAGCTTTGTCGCGCCGCCGACCAACACGATCTCATCAATCTGGGAGAGCTTTAGCTGGGCATCCGCCAGGCTGCGCTTAATCGGCCTGCGAATCCGCTCCAAAAGAAACTGACATGCCTGCTCATAATCCTCCAGCCGGACAGGATATTCCACCCATTCGCCCCGGACCTTACAGCGCATCACCGATGTCCGGCTTTTTCCAAAGCCAAGCTTGCACGCCTCTGCCTGGGCGGTGAGCGACGCGCGCTCTTTTGCAGTCAATTCTTCCTCTTTAAGCCCCGTGTCCCGCAAAAACATCTGGACAAGCACATGGGTAAAATCTTCGCCGCCAAGATAATTATCCCCGGCAACGGCACGCACTTCAAGAATATTTTCAAACAGCTCCAGAATGGACACATCAAACGTGCCGCCGCCAAGATCAAAAACAAGAAAACGTGTATTTTTATTTTTCTGATAAAGGCCGTAGGCAATGGCGGCCGCCGTAGGTTCGCTGATCATGCGCTCTACCTTAAAGCCGGCAAGCTCCCCGGCACGCTTGGTCGCCTTGCGCTTAGCCTCATTAAAATATGCCGGCACGCTGATAACTGCCTCCGTTACAGGCATCCCGAGGTACGCCTGCGCATCTTCCTTTAAAGCGCGCAAAACAAAAGAGGACAATTCCTCCGCCGTAAAGCTTTTATCACCTAAGGTAAACGTCCGGCCGCTGCCCATGCTCCGCTTAAACACATCCGCCGTCGTCTCCGGATGTACAAGCTTCCTTGCCGCGGCGGACTCGCCTACATAGATTTCATTATTTTCATCAATGCTGACAACCGACGGGGTCAGCAGCTTTCCAAACCGGTTTGGAATGATCTTTGGGCCCTCCGGCGTATAGCAGGCCACGAGGCTGTTCGTTGTTCCCAAATCAATTCCTATAATCATGCTCATCACCTCTTCTCTATAAAACGCAGCATCCCGGCCGCTTCCATATCATATTCCCGGCTCTCCCAAAGCGCGTCCTTAAACAGACGGACTGCGCCCTCCAAATCGCCCAAAAGCCAGGCATCCAGCGCCCGGACCGCCGTTGTGCGCAGCTGGCTGTGCGCCTTTAGGCGCTCCTGATCATCCGTAGCCGCCTTCTTTTCGCCGGCATAGGTCTGCCCGCTCCCTGCCGCTTTGGCCGCAAAATCATCCAGCCAGATCAGACAGCTTCCCCACAGCCGGACCATCTGCGCTTTTTCCTCACGCTGCACATCTGAAGCTCTGGCATTACGCCCATGAACCGCCGTATCCTTCACAACCGCGTCCTTTAGCCGGGAACCGGTCTCAAGAAAGCAATCTGCCGCTTTTTTTACTTTCCCCGCCAAAGCCAGGGCACAGCCAAGAAAATACAGCGCCCGGCAATCGTCCAGATCGTTGTTATCCCTGCTGTTTCTTGGAAGCGCGGCCTTAAAAGACCGGATTGCCCGGGATGGATTATTTTCAATATATAAATAGTACTGACCGGCCCGAAGTGACTGCCTGCGCCGCGCCCTTTCACCGCCAAGCTCTGCCATTTTCCTGCGCCAGAGCTTGATCTGCTTCTTATCGCCGGACATAATACCGGTCACACACAGGGCCTCCGCCAGCTGTGCGCTGGCCCAGCCCTCCCGGCAAAAGGCTTTAAAATACACTTCCTTCGCCGCATCCCAGCGCTCAAGCTTTAAAAGCAGCAGGCCCATAGCCTTGTAAAACGGCCGTTCATCAGGAAATCGTGCAAGCCCTTCACCATAATATTTTAAAGCTTCCTCATAATTTTTAAGCTTTTCAAGGCAGGTGCCGCCATAAAAGTAAGCATCCCTGCGAAAGCGGCAGTGTTCTTCAGTTTTAATACTTTTTTCAAAGCATGAAAACGCCCGTCCATAATCGTGCAGCCGCATATGGACAAGTCCCAGACCGATACAGGCTTCTTCATCATCCGGATGGCCCGCAAGTATATGCATCAGCTCCTTTTGCGCAGCTTCAAAATCATCCATCAGGAAATAAATCCGTGCACGATACATCCATATCTGAGCATCCTTTTGCACAGCCGCCGCCTGATTAAATACATCCAACGCTTTTTTTAGCTCGTATTTGCGGATCACGCCTTTTCCTTCGCCGCCATCCATCTGAAACGGATGCATGTTTTGTCCGTTTTTCTGTACCCCGGCATTTGCCAGCGCCGCTTCAAAATACAGCTGTCCAAGAAGCTTATAGCCCCCGGGATAATTTTTATCAAGGGCAAGCATTTTTTCAATATAGTGGACCGCCTTTTTAAGCTCCATCCGGGCAGCGTAGAGCTTTCCAATGCGCTCAGCTAAAAACGGCCGGTCCGGATGGCGCGCTTCAAGCTCCAGATAAAGCTTAAGTGCCGGGCTTTCCTGGCCTGATTTTTCAAGGCACAGCGCCTTAACCTCCAGATTGCGGTCGTCTGACGGATCATAGCCAATGGCGATCAAAACCGTTTCCATGGCTTCCGTCACACGGCCAATTCCCAGCAGGCACAGGGCCTTTAGACGGTGCATCTGAGAGCTCCAGCTATTTGTCCGCGTTTTTGATGCGGCTTTCATCGCACTGTCAAAATATGACAGCGCCATTTGATAATCCCGGACCGATTTCGCCAGATTTTTCAGACAATTCATCCGGATCAGACGCAGAGCGTCATTGACCGCCGACATTTTCTCCGCCATATCGATAATCGCCATCGCCTGATTTTCCGCATGGTACTTTAAGAGCATTTTCGCGATCTGTTCATAAGGCGCCGGGTGCGCGGGATAAATGCGCACAGCCCGGTAAAATTCCTGTATAGCTTCCCTTGTCATTTCCATGGAAATATAGATTTCCAGACAAAGCAGGCAGGCCGGAAAATATCTCGGTTCCCGGGAAAGCAATGTTTTGACAAGCTTAAGGCTCTCTTCGTCCCGTCCCAGCGTATGTAAAAGCTCAGCTTTTGTATAAATACAGTGACACAGCTGGCGGACCTCATGCTCCGAATCGATCGCCAGATCAATAAATTTCAGCGCCTGCGCATAGCTGTCCGCATCGCCGTGCTCCCCTGCCGAGGAATAGCAGCAGGCAATGGCATAGCAGGCATAGCCCAGACGGGCTTTTCGTTTTTTATATTCGCTGCTGCCATCATCATTAAGGCTTAAGATCATTTCCCTCCAGCGCTTAAGCCACGGCAGCGCCTCGGTATAGCGTTCAAGGCACAGATAAATCCGTCCCCTTAAATTTACATAATCAAATAAATGCTTTTCATCCGGTTCCAGATGCTCTAACATCGTCAGACATGCTTCATAATCCTCATTTTGGCAGAGGCACCAGCCCAGGTCAAGCTGCACGGTCTGGTTGCCGGGCTCATCCTCAAGTATCCTCCGGTAATCGGACATCAGATGCACATTCACAGATTTTAAAAGCTCCATAGCCGTCTCATCGCCCGGGTGCGTTTCAAACAGCTTTAAAAGGCCTTCCTTGGCCTGCGCATATTTTCCAAGCCCGTTTTGGCAAAACGCCGCGTTTAAACCGGCTTCATAGCTTTTGGGATAAGTCTCCAGCATTTTTTCACAGACAGACATCGCCGAGGTATAATCCTTTTCCCGGATCAAAAGGGTACTGTATGTATTTCCGATATACATACAGGGGGCATAATCGGCCCACAGCCGGGATAAAACCGCCCGGGCTTCAGACACATTTTTCTGCTGCAGGGCGATGTTTGCCCGTTCCACCTCCGTAAAGGGGTGGTAAACCGGGGCCATCTCTGAACATAGCGCCTCGTAAAGCTGATCGGCTTTTTTTAAATCTTTGCCGGCAATAGCCTGACGCAGATCAAAGTAGCGGTCAATGTATGTATCATAATCCGCATCCGGCGGTCCCTGAAACAGCGAATAATCCAGAAAATTTTCATACCGGATCAGGTCGAGCAGATAATCCACAAAATCTTCCGGGAACTGCTCATACAGCTCATCCTGCTCATCTGTAAGGTAAAAGGCCGCATCAATCACCTGCCATACGGTATGGGGAAGCTTTGTATGTCCGGTAAAAAATTGTATCAGAAGGCGGCGTGCCTCATCAAAGGTCTCCAGGCCGACGCATACGTCATCCATCAAAAGTGATCTCCAGTTTTCAGGACGTATGCGCGCATAAAAATCATGATAGAGCGCTTCTATCCGGGCCATCCACTGCTGCACTGGCGTCTGACCGGGCGCTTTGCCATCCCCCTGGCCGCCGGCTTCACACTCCGGCATACCGGGCGCTTCATGCGCCGCCGCTGTCTCTAATGCCTTCTTTGCCCAGTCACAGGCATCCTCGTAAGCCCGGCGCAGCACCTTAAATTCCTCGGGATGATCCTCGGGATTTGTATGGACAAGCTTCCTGCGGTACGCATTTTTTATTTCATTTTCATCGGTTGTCCGGCCGATTTCAAGTACATCCCAAAATGATGCCATCGCAGTTCCCCTTTCCGTCTTTTCGTTTTTGCGTCATCACAATCATTATACTAAGTATAGCCAAGCCGCCGGTGAAAGTCAACAAGCCCTGGCGCCCGCAATTTTTGTATTCCCAAAGAGGAGCTTAAACGACAAGCGCGGTCGCTTAAGCGACAATTTTCTTATCGCGCACATCCCGATCGAAACTTTTTTATTGCATCGGAACACCGCTTTCTATGCAATAAAAGGCCGGCGGCCCGTTCCTTCTGGAAACAGAGCCGCCGGCTTTGCTTATTTACTTTTTTGTTTGCTTTCCATCTGTCCGGCATCCTCACTGGAAGCTGACTTATTTTGCACTGATATAGCCCTGAGCGGTCAGAAGCTCCGCGCAAAGGATCGCTCCGCCGGCAGCGCCGCGCACGGTGTTGTGGGAAAGTCCTACAAATTTATAATCATATACGGTATCTTCTCTGAGACGTCCGACGGAAATACCCATGCCATTTTCATAATTGACATCCAGGCGTACCTGAGGACGGTTATCTTCTTCAAGATACTGGATAAACTGCTTTGGTGCACTCGGAAGCTTTAACTCCTGAGGCAGCCCTCTAAAGCTTACAAGCTTTTCAATGAGCTGTTCTTTTGTGGGCTTTTTGGCAAAGCGTACAAATACAGCAGCTGTATGGCCGTCCAGCACCGGAACACGGATGCACTGGGTTGTGATCACCGGCCCCTTAGCTTTGACGATCTCACCGTTTTCAATATGGCCCCAGAGGCGCAGCGGCTCCTGCTCGCTCTTTTCTTCCTCGCCGCCGATGTAGGGAATGATATTTTCCACCATTTCCGGCCAGTCCTTAAAGGTCTTTCCGGCGCCGGAAATCGCCTGGTACGTTGTTGCCACAACTTCTGTGGGCTCAAATTCCTTCCAGGCTGTCAGCACCGGAGCATAGCTCTGAATGGAGCAGTTGGGCTTTACGGCCACAAAGCCCCGGGTTGTGCCAAGACGGGCTTTCTGATGGGCGATCACTTCAAAATGCTCCGGGTTGATTTCCGGAACGACCATCGGCACATCCGGTGTCCAGCGATGCGCACTGTTGTTGGAAACAACCGGCGTTTCAGTCTTTGCATAAGCGTCCTCGATGGCACGGATTTCTTCTTTGGTCATATCCACAGCACTGAATACAAAATCCACCTGAGCGGCAACCTTTTCCACTTCATTGACATTCATGACGACAAGCTTCTTAACCGCTTCCGGCATGGGCTTTGCCATCTTCCAGCGGTTTCCGACGGCCTCTTCATATGTTAAACCGGCAGAACGGGGGCTTGCCGCAATGGCAACTACCTCATACCAGGGATGATTCTCCAGCAGAGAAATAAAACGCTGGCCAACCATGCCTGTTCCGCCCAGAATACCTACTCTTAATTTCTTTTCCATAGCTTTTGTCTCTCCTTATTCATCCTCTGCGGCATCATCCGCTCTGCCGTCTGCCTGGAAATCAAACGATCCGACTCTACATCCGGCCGCCGCAGTTGTCCGCACTCAGAAAACATTTGTCGTTGCATAGAAATATACCACATCTTTCCCTGAAAAATCAACCTTTTTTTCATCCCTTTAAAATTTTTGTGGATTATGGACTCTTTTCACACTTTCGCCGAACTCGTTTACACAAAATACACAAAAATATGATATACTAATGATAGTCTTGGGTAAAATACCTTAAAACCCGGTCTTCACTATCTTAATAAATGGGGGAACACCTTTATGACATTGCAGGAAATTCAAACCGTATGCCAGGATATTAAAGCCGGCATCGAAAAGGTTATCATCGGGAAATCAGAAAATATCGACTATATTCTTACCGCCATTTTTTCCGGCGGCCATGTCCTTTTAGAGGATGTGCCGGGCACCGGCAAGACCATGCTTGCCAAATCTCTGGCCCGCTGTGTCAGCGGACAGTTTACACGCATCCAGTTCACACCGGACCTGCTTCCTTCCGATGTGACCGGCATTAATTTTTATGATAACTCCAAAAATACTTTCGTCTTTCGGGAAGGGCCGGTATTTACCAACATTTTGCTGGCCGACGAGATTAACCGCGCCACGCCCCGTACACAGTCCAGTCTTTTGGAGGCTATGGAAGAAAAGCAGGTCACTGTTGACGGACAGACCCGTCAGCTTCCCCGGCCGTTTTTTGTCATTGCCACACAAAATCCCATTGAAACTGCCGGAACCTTCCCGCTGCCGGAAGCCCAGCTCGACCGTTTCTTAATGAAGCTGTCCATGGGCCTTCCCGAGACGGCTGATGAGCTGACGATCCTTGGCAATTTTATGAATGACAGCCCTTTAGAAACCGTGGAAAATGTATGCGGCACAAAACAGCTCACCGATATTATGAACGCTGTGCGCCAGGTGTTCGTCCATCCGTCCATCCGCGAATATATCGTTGCCATTGCCGGCCAGACACGCAGGCATCCGCGCATCGCTCTTGGCTTAAGCCCCCGCGGAAGCCTTTCACTTATGCATGCCGCTCAGGCGTTTGCGGCAATCCACGGCAGAGATTATGTGATCCCTGAGGATATTAAAGCACTTGCCGTCCCCATCATCGCTCACCGGCTGATCTTATCCCATTCCATGTCCGCCTCCGCCGGTGCGTCTGCTGACATCGTCCGGGAGCTTCTTGAAAGCGTCCCTGTACCAACGGAGGAGTGGAAACGATAAATGAACATACTTTTTGCGGCTCTGGGAATTTTTATACTTTACCTGCTCCAGAGAAATCTTTATAAGCGCTCCTGGGATAAAAATCTGCGCGTAAAGCTGTCTTATTCCAGGCAGACCGCCGTGGAGGGCGAGGAAGTCGCATTAATCGAAGTGCTGACCAATGACAAAAGGCTTCCGCTGCCAGCCCTTACCGTAAAGTTCCAGACATCCAGAGACCTGAAATTTATCAACAGTGAAAACAGCGCTGTCACCGACCTGTATTACCGGAGCGATATTTTTTCATTTAACGGAAGGGAAAAGATCACCCGTACCCTCCCTGTCGCCTGCGAACACCGGGGCTATTACACGATCACCTCCATGGCGCTTTCGTGCACAGACCTGCTGTATATTGAGAAGTTTTCACAGCTTCGGGATAATTTTACCCAGCTGTATGTCTATCCCCGCTATGTGGACATCCGCCGGCTGCTCATTCCCTTCAACCAGCTTTACGGCGCCGTATTGTCCAGCCGGCATATTTTGCCGGACCCCTTTGAATTTCGCGGCATCCGGGAATATCAGCCCTTTGACCCGATGAAATCGGTCAACTGGAAGGCATTTGCCCGTACCGGAGAGCTGAAGGTCAATCTCTATGAAGATACCGCTTCCCAGGAGGTATGTATTCTTTTAAATCTGGAAAATCATGGTTATGTCAACCATTACGATATTCTGGAAGAAAATATCCGCCTGGCTGCCACCCTGTCCGATATGTTTATCGCCAAGGGCATACCGGTTTCACTTCAGACCAATGGCTGTGACTGCACGTCAGGACTTCCGGTCTGCGTCGATGCCGGTACCGGCGCCGGACATCAGACGCGGATGCTGCAAAGTCTGGCACGCATTGATTTAAACACCGCTCCGGCCCACCTGTCCGCACAGCTGCACCGGGAAATATCCCGTGGTGCAAATCTTCCGTTTGTTCTTCTTATTTCCAATTACTGCCGGGAGGATTTTATGGCTGCGGCGGAGGAAATCGCCAAAAACAGTGCCGGCTGCCAGCTTATTTATACTTATCACAAGGATATGCTTGAAGATTTTAAGCCCAGCCAGCAGTTATATCAAAAAACATTTTTCTGGGAGGTGGAGCACATTGATTAAGCAATTAAAAATAGCCCGGGCCATTGCCGGACTGCTGTCATGGTCGTGCCTGTACTTTTCATGTCTGGCCTGTGCCCTGTGCTTTTTTGACGACAGTCCCCGCCAGATCATTACTGCTCTGATCATGATCCTCCCGTTTGCGGGAACGGTCATCCTTAGCTTTTATGCCAGACATATTCTTTTTTATGTCGGCTATCATCTGCTCCTTATTGCACTGACCTGGGTGCTTAGCCAGACCGTTTCCCTTTTCGGGCCGATTACCGCCGGCGTGCTCACCGCCTCCCTGATCATTCAGATGAGCATCTTCTTTTCACGGAGGCTTCATCACAGAGACAGCCAAAATTTCCTTAAGCTTTCTCCGGTACTGGCCGTTATCTTTTTTGTCATATGGATTTTTTCCAACGGCATGGGAATGCGTATGCTGCCCGGCCTGCTGGCAGCCGCCGCCTCGGTCTATCTTCTGGCAGCGGTGCTTGGCATATACCTGACCAATATGATCGGATATATCGACAGCAATAAAGAGATGGCAAATATGCCGGTTTATGCCCTGATTCATTCCGGAAACGGACAGATTACGATTTTTATGCTTCTGGCACTGACTGCCATCCTGCTGTTTACAAACATCGGCCTGGACCGTCTTTTTCACCAGCTGAAAAATCTCCTGCTTTCCGGCATCCGATTCCTGTTTTCGCTGGCGCCCAATAACACGGAGACGGTTGTGGAATCCGCTCAGCCGGCGCCCCAGATGCCTTCCATCGATGCGCCGGAAATGGATGCCGGCGAGCCATCCGAGATCATACTGGCAATCAACGATGTATTTATAACGATTGTTCAGATCGTTATGATTGCCGGTGCGGCCGCTCTGATCATCTATCTTATCTGGCAGCTTTGGCAGCGCTTTAATGGCATCCGGTTTCAAAAGAAAAGCCGGCGCAAAGATACGCCGGAAAATGAGGACATTATTGAAAAGCTGACAGCGCCGGAAGGCCGCCGCATTTTCCGGTTACGTCCGGGGATGCCCGAAGATAAAATACGGAAAATTTACTATAAGAAAATCCAGAGCGGCCATAAAAAAAATCCGGTGCCATCCCATATGACACCGGAGGAGCTGACCGATTCCATCCGCCCCGCAGATTCCGGGGCCGCCCGGGAATTTACGCGCATTTATGAACAGGCGCGCTATTCTGACCGGCCGCCAGAAACGGACGCTTCTGCCTATAAGACGCTCGCAAAGAAGCTTTAGATGCGGCGTACCGTACAAAACACCCAGGCAACCGGCAGTACCGGTCACCTGGGTGTTTTTAAAAGATCAGGCGCATATCATACCACGAAACGCCGCCATGAACCGACTTCGACAAGCCTTCATTGACATATCCGAACTGCTCGTAAAATTCCACCAGCTCTTTTTTACATGTCAGCACCAGCCCCCGGCGGCCTTCATCCCATGCCAGGCGTATCATCGCCTCCATGAGCGTCCGCGCAATGCCCTGTCCCCGGTACCTGGGCAGCACATCAAGCCCGAAGATCATCTGATAGTCGCCTCCTGGTTCATAGGCAGTCTCCTCATACATATCATCGCTGATCACCGGCGCATTGGACACGGTTCCGTTAATAAAGCCGATTACCGGGCCGTCCGGCCGCTCCTGTGCCACCATAAATGAAGGCCCGAACAGCTTAAGCCTTCTGGCCAGGCTTTCCCGGGATGCCGCCTGCTCTGGCGGAAAGCAGACCGTCTCAATCTCCGTCACAGCCTCAAGATCTCCGACGCAGGCTTGGCGTATGAACGGGCAGGCTTTCGGGCTGCCTTTTTTTGTATCCATTTTCACACATCCTTTTTCAATATTATCTCCGCCAGTTTATCACAAAACGCCAACGGTCTCAAGCGCATAAAATATATTTTTCTCTCAGCGCCGTGTCCGTTTTTTCCATTTCAGAAGCAATGCGGAATTGATGATCACAAGAACGGAGCCGGCATTATGGACAAGCGCACCTATAACTGGATTTAAAATGCCTGTAATTGCCAGCACAATAGCAATAAAATTCAACGTCATCGAAAATGTAAGATTACATTTAATTGTTAGCATCATTCTGTGGGACAGCGCGAGCAAATGCGAAAGCTCGTAAATCTCATCATCCACTAACGCAATGTCCGCCGCTTCCACCGCAATATCACTTCCGGCACCGCCCATGGCGATTCCAACATAAGCCTTTTTCAGCGCCGGCGCATCATTAATACCATCGCCGATCATGCAGACATGACGTTTTTGTTCCTGATATTTATCGATCCATGAGAGCTTATCTTCCGGACGGCACTGAAAATGAACTTCCCGTATTCCGATCTCCCGGGCAATATGGCCGGCGGCCTTCTCATTATCTCCTGTTAAAAGCATCGGTAACACACCATTTTCCTGAAGCCGCCGGACTAAAGAGGCAGCCTCCGGTCTCAGCGTATCGGCCAGTGCCAGAAAACCGCTGTACACTCCGTCCAAAGCAACGTAAATGACCGTACAGCCTTCATCCATATACGGCTGAGACAGTTTTGTCATTTCCAGAGACAGTTCGACCCCGTGTTCGTTTAAAAGCTCCTGATTGCCCGCAAGAATACGGTGTCCTTCCACACATCCTGAAACGCCTCTTCCGGGACACATAACAAAATCCGTGATCCCGGGAAGAGAGCCTGTCTCTGAATTTCCCATATCATTTTTATAGCATTTTAACACAGCCTTCCCGAGCGGATGCTCAGAACGCCCTTCCACACTGGCCGTCCATCGGTAAAGCCGTTCTTCTGAAATTATCTTTTTGCCGTCCTTTTGGAAGGCACATACGGACACTACTTTGGGATTTCCAAAGGTTAAAGTCCCCGTTTTATCAAATGCCATAAAGGATACTCCCGCAAGCCGCTCCAAAGCATCGCCTTCCCGTACAAGAAATCCATGTTTAGTGGCATTTCCAATGGCTGCCATAATGGCCGTCGGCGTAGCAAGGACAAGCGCGCAGGGACAAAAAACAACAAGAATTGTCACCGCACGGATGATTTCTCCGGTAAAAATACCAGTGAGCACTGCCGCGCTCAAAGCAATAACAACAATCCATGTAGCCCAACGGTCCGCGATGCCTACAATCCGTGCCTTCCCTGCATCTGCGGACTGTACAAGACGGATCATGCGCTGTATCGAACTGTCCTCTCCAACTCTGGACGCCTTCATATCAAAAGAACCAAACAGATTGACCGTACCGCTTTGAACCTCATCGCCCGGGCTTTTATCCACAGGCAGTGATTCACCGGTCATCACCGCTTCATTGATGGATGTTATCCCGGCACAGATCACGCCGTCCACCGGAACTGTCTCTCCAGGATTGACCCGCAGCATATCCCCAACACGCACTTCCTGTGCATCAATCATTTCTTCCCGTTCTCCCAGAAGTCGGCGCGCAGTCCTTGGTGTCAGATGTACAAGCTTCTCAATACCGGCCCTGGCCCTGGCCACCGTCACATCCTCCAACAGAGCTCCAAGCTGCATAATAAAGGCGACTTCGCCGGCGGCAAAATCCTCGCCAATGATTACCGAGGCAATCAGCGCAATCGACACAAGCACGTCCGCTTTTATATCAAAAGCCGTCACAAGCCCTATGAACGCTTCAAGGATAATCGGTATGCCGCATAGAATAATCGCAGCCCAGGCCAGATCTGCCGGGCCTATGGAAAAGCCGGCCAGACTCAGGACAAGGGCAATCCCTGAAAGCACCAGACATATAATATCTTTTCGTATACCGCCCCACGCCAGAAATTTCTCCAGATATTTCATTATGTTCCTCCTTTTCCCAAAAGACACCTGCATCACTTAATCATCTGTGTATTTCATGTCTTTTATTTTATACATATAGGGGTATATGTATATTATATTCACATTGGTACTCCTCTGTCAACTGCCGCATTATGTTTTTTAGGAAAATGGATGTTCAACATAACAAAGCCCCGGTATATTAAGCTTAAAGCTTAATATACCGGGGCATCTTCTCTTTTGGCAAAATATCAGCGCATATTTGCAAAGCGCTCCACAGCCTTGGTAAAATTTTCAATAGTCTTCTCCGCGTCCCCGTGTTCAATACCGTCGCGGACGCAATGCTTAATATGACCTTCCAAAACTACCTGACCTGCTTTATGAAGTGCAGATTTAGCCGCATTAATCTGGGCAAGAATATCCTCACATGGAATATCCTCATCGATCATCCGGTCAATCGCCTGAACCTGTCCGATAATTTTTTTCAGTCTGCGGTGAAGGTTATCCGCATCCATACATTGTTTCAAGCTTTAACGCCTCCAAATTAATTACAATTCACCAAGAAGCTTCTGCACGCTCACAAGCTTCACGCATACTGTAAACAGCTTTGCCGCTGTCTGAATCTCCGACAGCGTCGGGAACGACGGTGCAATACGGATATTGCTGTCATGCGGGTCTTTTCCGTAGGGATAAGTGGCTCCGGCACCGGTCATAACCATACCCGCCTCGGCCGCTTTCGCCACGATTGCCTTGGCGCATCCGTCCATCGAATCAAAGGAGATAAAATAGCCGCCCTTTGGCTTGATCCAGGAACCGATCTCAAGTCCGCCAAGCTCCTTCTCCAGCGTATCGATCACTGCTTCAAATTTCGGGCGCAGGATCGCCGCATGCTTTCTCATGTGTGCATGAATACCGTCAATGTCCTTAAAGAAACGGACATGGCGCAGCTGGTTTAATTTATCATGGCCGATTGTCTGGATAAACAGCTGCTTTTTAATATCCTCAAGATTATTTTTAGATGTCGCGATGGCTGCAATGCCAGAGCCGGGGAAGCTGATCTTGGAGGTTGATGTAAACTTATACACAAGGTCCGGATTTCCGGCCTTTTCACATTCTTCAAGAATTTCAAGAACGACATCCTGATCGTCATCATATAAATGATGCACCGAATAGGCATTATCCCAGAACAGCCTAAAATCCGGCGCCACCGGCTTTAAACGTGCAAAACGGCGTACTGTCTCATCCGAATAGGAAATGCCCTGAGGATTGGAATATTTCGGAACACACCAGATTCCCTTAACGGCCGCATCCTCCGACACATATTTCTCCACAAGGTCCATATCCGGGCCCTCGGGTGTCATGGGGATATTGATCATTTCAATCCCGAATTATTCTGTTATGGCAAAATGACGGTCATAGCCGGGAACCGGACAGAGAAATTTCACCCGGTCCAGCTTGCACCACGGTGTTGACCCCATGATCCCGTGGGTCATGGCACGGGCTACGGTATCGTACATGACATTCAAACTGGAATTGCCATAAATGATCATCTTATCTGCTGCAACCTCGCACATCGCGCCAAGCAGCTCCTTCGCCTCAGGAATACCGTCCAGCACACCGTAATTCCGGCAGTCCACACCGGTGGAGCATCTTAAATCCGAACCGCTGTGAAGAATATCCATCATCTCCATAGACAGATCGAGCTGCTCAAGGCTTGGCTTTCCTCTGGACATGTCCAGCTTCATTCCCTGCGCTTTGAAATCATTATACTCTTTTTCCAGTTCCGCCTTTAAGGCTGTCAGCTCTTCCCGGCTCATGGATTTATACGATTTGTTCATGTATCAATACCGCCCTTTCATCATTTTTCTTCTTTTGACTCGTTTAGCATCGGTGCACAGGGGAACATGCGGTTTGAGGCATGCTGCCTCTGTACACCAGCGTTAGGCACTATTATACACTATTCTTTGTCCTATGGCAATCGGCAACTTGCACATTTTGCAATTATTAACTGCATATCCGTCATTTATAATGCCATAAATCCTTATTTTACGTCAGCTATTCGCTCTATTTTGCAAGTCTGCTTGCTAAATAATGCTTTTAGCCAGCCGGCCGCTTTACACCGGCCTTAAACCTACTGCTTTACACCGCCCTTAAACCGGCTGCTTTACACCGGCCTTAAATTAGCTGTTTTGCACCGGCCTTAAATTAGCTGCTTTGCGCCGGCCTTAAATTGGCTGTTTTTTTGCAGCCGGTTTTTACAGCCGTTTTCAGCAGATTGCCTTTACCGGGCAGACACCGGCACATTTGCCGCAGCCTGTACATTTACTGTAATCAATGGACGCATGATTATCGGTCACCGTGATTGCGCCAAATTCACATGTTTTCTGGCATTTCATGCATCCGATGCAGCCGGTTTTGCATACCAGACGGGTCTGTGCCCCTTTATCCTTATTCACGCAAAGTACATGATGGGACTGGTCCGCCGGTACAATGGCGATAACGCCCTTCGGACATGCTTTTGCACATATCCCGCAGCCAACACAGAGCGCGTCATTGACCGTTGCCAGGCCATTGCAGATGGAAATCGCATGCTCCGGGCATGCAGCCGCACAATCGCCGTAGCCAAGGCAGCCGTACGCACATGCACTGTCACCGGCATACATCATACTCACCGCCTGACAGGTCGGCACGCCTTCATATTCCATTTTTACTGCCACATTGTCATGGTGACCGGCGCACCGCACAAGGGCCACCTTTTTAACAACTGCCGAGGCACTCTTTCCAAGAATCTGTGCACACTCTTCCGCTACATCCGCGCCTCCGGGAGAACACAGACCGATCTCGGCGCTGCCCTCAGCAAGCGCTTTGGCATAGCCGTCACAGCCGGAAAATCCGCAGGCTCCGCAGTTGGCTCCCGGCAGGCAGGCACGGACAGCCTCCTGCTTTTCATCCACCGGAACGGCAAACACGATGGATGCAACAGATAAGATCAGACCTGCGATCAGTCCGATCACAACAACGATTATAACACCAGTGAACATTTTAAGCCCTCCTTACTGAAACATCATCATCCGACTCCGGGGAACAGACCGTCCACCAGACCCTGAAATCCGAGAAATGAGCAGGCTACCAAGGATGCGGACACCAGTGTGATCGGAAGCCCCTGGAGGGACTTTGGAATGTCGCTGTGCTCAATACGGCCGCGGACACCGGCAAATAAAACCATGGCAAGCATGAATCCAAGACCGCTGCCGAAGCTGTTGACTAAAGAGGTTACAAAGCCTCCCACACCGTTGACATAACCTTCATCGATATTTAAAATCGTCACGCCAAGTACTGCACAGTTGGTCGTAATCAGCGGCAGATAAACGCCCAGCGCATTATACAGACCAACCATGTATTTTTTAAGAACGATCTCCACGAACTGAACAAGCGCTGCAATAACGAGGATAAACACGATCGTCTGAAGATAATCCAGGTCATTGGGTGTCAGCAAAAATACCTGGATCGGCCAGGTCACTGCGGTGGCGATGACCATGACAAAAATAACCGCGGCACTCATTCCTACCGCTGTGTCCAGCTTTTTGGACACGCCAAGAAACGGACAGATACCTAAAAATCTTGACAGCACATAGTTATTTGTAAGGATCGCCGCAAGAAAAATGGAAACTAAGTTTGTCGCTGACATTATTCACAACCTCCTTCAGATACTTTGGAGCAGCTTGCCGCCGCAGGGCAGGATGCACAGCCCAGCTTTGCCGGTTCTTTTCCTTTGCGTTCAGCCAGCTTATTGGCCAGAGCCACAAGCATACCAAATACAAAGAAGCCTCCCGGCGGAAGAATGAGGATCAGCATCGGCTGGATCACAGAGCCATTGTTGATGACCATGCCAAACCATGTTCCGTTGCCAAGAATCTCACGGATACTTCCCATAAGCAGCAGCGCCATCGTAAAGCCGATACCCATGCCAAGGCCGTCCAAAATCGATGGAAGCACTTTATTTTTGCTGGCAAAGCTTTCCGCACGGCCAAGGATGATACAGTTCACTACGATCAGAGGAAGATAAATACCAAGGGATGCATCGATACTTGGTGCATAAGCCTTGACGATCATCTGAACAAGTGTTACAAAAGCGGCAATAATGGTGATAAAAGCGGGAATACGCACTTTATCCGGGATGACCTTGCGCAGCAGGGAGATTACGGCGTTGGAGCATACAAGCACAAGCGTTGCCGCAACGCCCATACCAATGGCGTTGGAAGCCATCGTTGTGATGGCGAGCGTCGGACATGTGCCCAGCACAAGACGGAGCACCGGATTTTCCTTAACAAAGCCCGCGGTTAATACCTGACCAAGACTTTTTTCTTTTTTAGCCATCAGTTTGCACCTCCTGTCAGCGTATTAAATATGGTAATGGCCTGATTCACAGAATTTGTCACCGCATTGGAGGTAATCGTCGCGCCGCCGATGGCATCGATCTGATTATCCTGTGTGGCTCCGTTTTTTGTCACCTCAAAGCCATTTTCCGGAATCGCTTTTAAATACTGTCCGGTAAAGGATTCATCCAGCGCCTTCTGACCAAGGCCCGGTGTTTCATCCTGCTCTGTAATCTTGACACCGGCGATCTGACCGTCCATCGTAATTCCGGTCATCACAACGACCGGGCCGCCGTAGCCTTTGTACTGTGTGGAAAATACATAGCCGGCGCCATTTGAGGCCGTCCAGTAGGTATATGTTGTTCCGTCCACATCGATGGTCTGCCCTTCATCAAAGCCATCCGCCTGAGGAAGCACTTCCTGGCGGTTTTTGTTGTCCGATTCTACCTGGAGTCTGGCAATCGTGTCTTTTGTAAGATCATTGGTCAGTACAAGCAGCACACTGGTCACCAAGGCAATAATCACCAGGGTCAGCGTCGGCACAAGAATTGCTTTCGCTTTCATTGCTTAAGCCGCCCCCTTTCCTTTATCTGCCATCGCCTTTTCAGCCTTTTTAACGCCAAAAGCCTTCGGTGTTGTCAGGCGTTCAATGTGCGGTGTCAGTATATTCATAAGAATGATCGAGAAGGAGACACCCTCCGGCAGGGATGCATATGTACGGATGAGCACGGTCAAAATACCGCAGCCGATGGCATAGATGATTTTTCCCTTATTTGTCAGCGGGCTCGTCACATAATCTGTCGCCATAAAAACAGCACCTAAAAACAGTCCGCCGGTTAAAATCTGAGTCAGCGGGTCCTGTCCTAAAATGGCCGAAAATGCAGCCACCACAGCAATATAGATTACCGGGATAAGCGGTGAAATCACCTTGCGGATCACAAGATAAATACCTCCAATCAGCAGTGCGAGAATACATGTTTCTCCGAGGCATCCGCCGCGAAGGCCTAAAAACAGATCCAGATAGCCCGGTACATCACTGCCGTTTCCCGCAGCGATCATTGCCAGAGGCGTCGCCGTTGTCACGGCATCCGCGCCGGAGGCCATGGGCGCCGGCCAGGTTGTCATGGCTGTGGGAAATGAAGTCATTAAAATAATACGGGCTGCCAGCGCAGGATTGACAAAGTTCTGTCCAAGTCCGCCAAACATCTGCTTTACAACAACAATCGCGATCACGCCGCCTAAAACGGCGATCCAGATCGGAATACCTGAAGGCAGGTTAAATGAGAGAAGCATACCCGTAACGATCGCACTTAAATCCCCTACGGTATTGTCACGCTTCATTACTTTGCGGCAAATATATTCTGCCAGCACACAGGCTGCCACGGTCGCACAGGTCACAACCAGCGTTCTCGGCCCGAATATGATCACAGATGCAATCAGCGCCGGGATCAGAGCGATGATCACATCCAGCATGATATTTCTTGTCTTTGTCCTGGCTCCAATATGGGGCGAGGAGGAAACGATTAATTTTTTATCCATCAGGGCACCTACTTTCCACTATTCTTCAGAATCACTTTGCCGACACGGATGGACTGTACAAGTCTGCGGTTGGCCGGACATACATAGGCACAGCAGCCACATTCCATACAGGTCATCACATTGTAGGTCTTAAGCGCCGCCACATCCTTGTGGATGCTTGCCTGTTCAAGCTTTGTAGGCATCAGGCTCATCGGACAGGCATTGACACAGCGGCCGCAGCGGATGCAGGCCGTCGGCTCCAGGCTTTTGGCTTCTGCCTCGTTAAAAGCAAGGATCGCATTATTCTGCTTCATCACCGGCATCTCATCGCTTGCAAGGGCGGTTCCCATCATCGGCCCGCCATACAAAAGCTTAGCTGCCTCTTCCTTATAGCCGCCGCAGAACGCGATCACATCCTTTACAAGAGCGCCGATGGGCACGCGGACATTTTTCGGTTCACGGATTGCTGAGCCGTCCACAGTCAGACGCTTGGACACCAGAGGCATACCGGTCTTTAAATAGCGCGCCAGCGTTGCGATGGAGGCGACATTCATCACGACCACGCCCACGTCTGCGGGAAGCTTGCCCGGAGGTACCTGACGCCCGGTACACTGGTCAATAATGACCTTCTCAGCGCCCTGAGGGTATCTTGACGGCAAAACCCTGACCTTGACAATATCCCCATGACTGTCATCCTTGGAAGCAATATCCTGCATGATCTTGATCGCCTCCGGCTTATTGTCCTCAATGGCGATCAGTGCCTGACGGACGCCCAAAAGCTCGCTGACCGTATAGATACCGGACATAATATCCCAGGAGTTTTCAATGATCTCCCGGACATCTGCCGTAATGTACGGCTCGCACTCCGCCGCGTTGATAATGAGCGTGTCAATCCCCGATTTGGCCTCCGGTGACGGATTGAGCTTGACATGCGTCGGGAAGCCGGCGCCGCCAAGACCGACCAGGCCGGAATCCCGGACAGCCTTTATAAGGTCCTCGTGGGTGTTGACCACCGGCGGCTTAAGGGACGGGTCCACCGTCTGCTTTCCATCGGTCTCAATGATGATTGTCTGGGCTTTTGCTCCGCCCGGCATCATCAATGTGTCGATTTTTTTCACCTTTCCCGAAACACTAGAGTGAATCGGCGCGGAAATGTACTTGTCACTGTCGCCGATCAGCTGTCCGACAAATACTTCATCCCCTGCCTTGACCACCGGAACACATGGGGCTCCGATGTGCTGCTGCATACAGATACTTACCGTGGCCGGCACCGGCATCTCCACGGTCTCATACGCAGCCGTATGCTTTCTGTGAGGCACAGGCGCTCCCGGGCTCCGGACAATGCCGAGTCTTCCGAGAAATCCATTAGAATTACTAGCCATTTGAATCCTCCTCTAAAATGAGATATATACTCCTACCATTCTACTCTGTTCCGGCCGCCATTTCAAGCAAGAACGCAAAATATTTCGCAACTATTCAGCCATGCGGCCGGGGGCAAAAAAGCCCGGCGCAAGTTTACTTGCAGAGGTGATTTTTTGCCCACGGACATACGGCGTTTAGCCGTAATCGAGCGTTTAGCCGCCTATGCGGCGGAAAGCTGCGAAGCAGCGAAAACGCGAGATGCATGGCTGAATAGCTGCAACCTCCTACCATGCGGCCGGGGGCAAAAAAGCCCGGCGCAAGTTTACTTGCAGAGGTGATTTTTTGCCCACGGACATACGGCGTTTAGCCGTAATCGAGCGTTTAGCCGCCTATGCGGCGGAATAAAATTTATAAAATTGTTCATAATACAAAACAGAAGCCGTTTCAATAACACATCATTGCTGGAGCGACTTCTTTAACCATAAAAAGGATGCCGACATTATTCAATACCGGCATCCTTATATTATATTATTTATAATATTTCTTATAGATATTTCTATAGATATTTCTTATATTATTTTTTAATTATTCTCTTATCATTTTATATTATCATTTTCCAGACGCACCCTGCAGCTACGGCCAGGCACATCATCCATATCTCTTTCATTTTCACAGCCAAAGTTGCTTTTTGCCGCTTATGAGACGAAACGTCCGGCTATGCCAAACCGCTGTGTCAAAACTGCGTGTTTTCGACAAAGTTCATATATTTGACAACCATCAGCGCGATCTCAAAGGTAATGGCATCTTCAAACACTCTCAAATCCAGACCCGTAGCTTTGTGTACCTTGTCCAGACGGTATACGAGTGTATTTCTGTGAATGTAAAGCTGCCGTGCCGTCTCGGAAACGTTGAGACTGTTCTCAAAAAATTTGCTGATCGTCAGCAGTGTCTCCTCGTCAAACTGATCCGGTGTCGTGTCCGGGAAGATTTCTTCGATAAACATACGGCACAAAGGTACCGGGAGCTGATAGATCAGACGGCCGATCCCAAGACGGTTATACGCGATAATATGGCGTTCGCTGTAAAAAATCTTTCCCACATCCAGCGCCATCTTTGCCTCCTTATAGGAGCGCGATACATCCTTAATCTTATCTACAATCGTACCATAAGCAATGTAGGCATTCGTCATCGCCTCAGAATTGAGCATATCCAGGATCATCCGGGCAGTTCCGCGCAAATCCTCATATTCTTCATTGTCCTTTAATTCCTTCACCAGGATAATGCTGTCCTCATCCACAGCGGTGATAAAATCTTTATTTCTTCCGGCAAAAATGCTCTTAACGATCTCAATCGTATTGTTATCCCGGTCACGAGGCGTCTCAATCACAAACACGACTCTGCGGGCTTCAATATCAATATGCAGCTTCTTTGCCTTATTATATACATCTACAAGCAGCATATTATCAAGAAGAACATTCTTGATAAAATTCTCCTTGTCAAACTTTTCTTTATAGGCAGACATCAGATTCTGAATCTGAAAGGCAACAAGCTTGCCAATGGTATAAATGCCGTCATTGTCGCCGCGGATCAGCATGATATATTCCAGTTGTCCGCCGTCAAAAATTTTAAAATACTGATACCCCTGAACAACCTGTATCTCAGCAGGGGATTCTACAAATGTAAGCACACTTTCTTTATATTCTTCAACCGCATTGGTGGTGGCTGCAATAATATTTGCCTCCGTATCCATGACACATAAATCTGTCCGGGTTATTGCCTTCACTCCGTCAATCGTGCTCTGAAGCATTTGATTGTACGCCATTTTACCACTCCATTCATTTCATAGTCACTTGTCATGTCCTTAACGGCTCAGCCTGATGTGCCGGATTATTTTCCAGGCTGCAAGCCTCTGCTCTTTTGTAACCGTCTTGTATGATCAGACCATCACATGCCATTTTGGCTGTAAGCTCCGGCAGTTTCATTCTACCACAGAAATTCCGGCCGGGCAAGAACAATTAAAAAGTCAGAACGCACTCCCCAGCCGGGCATATTTAAGAAAGAAGTCAGCTGCTCAGGATTCTATGCCTGCGACGGGCCGCATAAACGACAGCTTCCACTCCGCCGCAGTGCGATTCCAGGCGGAGCTTTTTATTGCATGGATTTTATTGCATGGAAACGCAGTTTCCCATAATCGAGTAAAATTCAATTGGAATGCTTGCCGTAACAGGCTGAATATCGTCAATCATAGAGAGAATATATTGGAATGAAGCCTCTGCCTCTGCTTCGACCTCCGACACGTCGACAGAAAGATACCTTACGCTTTCTACATATTCTTCG
>CASFBR010000113.1 GCA_949292795.1 uncultured Eubacteriales bacterium | reverse complement strand
TCCCGACAATGAAGTCACTTGACCCGAAAAAGGGCGAGGCGAAGGCTGAGAAGGCCTCTGCTGATACAGCAGCTTCCCAGGAAGCTGTGGCCGTTGAGACTGCAAGCGTGTCCGCTCCAAGCGTACAGCTTGACCTTTCCAAAGTCAAGGTAGAGCCGCTTTTTGAGGAGTTCGTTGACTTTGATACTTTTTCAAAGTCGGATTTCCGTGTGGTTAAAGTCAAAGACTGTGTGGCTGTACCCAAGTCCAAGAAGCTTTTACAGTTTACACTGGACGATGGAACCGGCACAGACCGCACCATTTTAAGCGGTATCCATGCCTATTATGAGCCGGAAGAGCTGATCGGCAAGACCTGTGTGGCCATCACAAACCTTCCGCCAAGAAAGATGATGGGCATTGATTCCTGCGGTATGCTCATCTCCGCTGTGTGTGAGTATGACGGACAGGAAAAGCTGAACCTGCTCATGCTGGATGACGGGATTCCGGCGGGAGCGAAGTTGTATTAAGTGTCACCCTCATTGGAATCTATGACTGAAAAACAGTAGTTTGTACCAATGTTGTACCATTTTTGTACCAATTCAACAGCAATTTTTGAAAAATTATAAAGAGATATGAGACAAAGCCTCAGAGGATCGAAATCTTCTGGGGCTTTGTTTTGAATGTTGTTACACCGACTGTAATAATTCTGGAGGATTTTATTTGATGTTTTCCATCCAAGCGGATATTTTTTTAGTCATCTTTTAATGATTTTTGTATTTATCTATTTCCACTAGTATCTTATATAGATGTTCTTGTTCTGATTTGCTTTTCGCTGCGAACAGCTCATAACATTTCATAGGATAGCTGTCAGCACTGCTTTCGCCTATTTTTTCAAAAAGCTGAGCAAGCGAGATATTCATAGCTGAAGCGATCTTTTCGATACTTTCAAGAGTTGCGTTCTTTTCTCCCCGTTCAACCTGCCCGATATAAGTAGGGTGGCAACCGGATAACTCGGCAAGCTTCTCCTGGCTTAGTCCCTTTTCAATTCTATAATTGCGGACACGCTGTCCGATTGTTTTTGCAATTTCGCTCATAGTTCCAGCCTCCGATTAAAGTCTATAAATATTGTTTTCCTTGTGCCATAGACTATTGATATTTATTGCGAACTTTGATATACTATAAGCATTATAATTAAATTTTTTGTGCTTTTAGACTTTGAATCGGCGGGCTGTCTTTGGTTCAGGCAGGGCACTGGGCTGTGAAGTATTTACCGTCTGTGGCGGAGCAGGAGCCCTGACCAATGACAGCAGGGCCGAATTTTATAAAAAAGTCTTGGGGCTTTATGTTATCAGAGAATTTTATATGCCCAAGAACAAGCCCGGCATTATAGAGCTTCCTCAAATGAATTACAGTGCAGTCCGGGAAAAGGCAATCCCCATGAGGAAAGCGGAATAAGCGGAGGTTTATATGCGAAAAGAAGTTGATCCCAAAGATACTACAAGAGCTGCGGCGTATGCGCTTTGGATGAAAGCGCCCAATCCAATGGTCACTTTTTTCAAGACCTTTGATGTGACCAATCTGGTTAAGGTCAGCAGGAAAAGAAGCCTGAAGTTTAATATGCTGCTTGATTACTGCATTGGCAGAGCAGCCGCAGAAGTAAAGGAATTTTATATCCTTCCGGTTGGAGATAAGCTCATACAGTATGACACCATAGCGGTCAATACCATTGTGAAAAACAAAGAAGGAGAAGTCAGCTCCTGCGATCTTTCCTATAACGCCGGGCTTGAGCAATTCAACGAGGAATACCTGAAGTATACGGCACAGGTCGCCGCAAGCGGTCAGGACAGGGATTTGTCCGAAAACAGTATGGTCATTGGCACTTCTGCCATCATAGATACGGAAATTGACGGAGCTGTTGGTATGAACAGCGGTATTTTCAATAATCCCTTTATGATTTGGGGCAGATACAAAAAGAAATGGTTTCGGTATTATCTGCCGATTTCTTTTCAATTTCATCACACGCAGATGGATGGCGCACACGCAGGCGCATTTTTGGAAAACCTGCAAAATGAGATCAACCGGCTGGAATAGATGGAAAAGCGCTTGATATTGTACACTTTTTTTAGTAATATTTTGAGTAACATGTGATCATCAGCAATAACGGAGGGGCTATGAAATTTATAATTGAACATTTATCAAAAAACTTCGAGAAAAAGAAAGTACTCAGAGATATTGATTTTTCATTTGAGGAAGGAAAAATCTACGGCCTGCTCGGCAGAAACGGCGCCGGCAAAACAACGCTGTTTAATTGCCTGAATCGTGATCTTAAAGCAGACAGCGGTAATTTTTACATTGAAAACGACGGCGTCCGGCGCGCGGTCACAGCAGAGGACATAGGCTACGTTTTGTCCACGCCCACAGTACCGGAATTTCTCACTGGCAGAGAGTTTTTGAAATTTTTTATGGACATTAATGAAAAGTCCATTAAAAATCCCAAAAGCATTGACGCGTATTTTGATTATATGAGTATTGCGCCGGAGGACAGAGATAAGCTGCTGAAGGATTATTCTCATGGCATGAAAAATAAAATGCAGATGCTGATCAACATTATTGCGCAGCCTAATATTCTGCTGCTGGACGAGACTTTAACATCACTTGACGTGGTTGTAGATGAAGAAATGAAGCAGCTGCTCCGCTCACTGAAAAACGATCGCATTACGATTTTTTCCACGCATATCATGGATTTGGCGCTGGACCTTTGCGATGAAATCGTACTGCTCAGCCATGGCGAGCTGGAGGTCGTGGATAAGAGCAATCTGGACAGCAGGGAATTTAAAGATAAGATTATTGCAGCTTTGCGGGAGGAAGAAAATGAATAAAACGCTTAAGATTTCTTTTTCCCTGAAAAATACATATCGTGTCAATGGTATTTTGTTTTCTTTAAAACAGATTCCTCTTTTAAAGCGGCTGCTCCCATCAACACTGTATGGTGTAAGAGGGCTGAAGATATTTGCCAATATCCTGTCGGTTTTGTGGGAAATTGTCTCTGCGTTTCTTGGCAAGTTTCTGTACTTTCTTACAATGGTATGCGGCATTGGCATCCTGTATAAAGAGCTGCCGGAGAATACAGTGTTTTTGCATATTCTGCTGTTTTTGACGATCATCGGCAGCTTTACAAACACCCATCTTTTCAACCCGTCGAAGGATAAATATTATGCAATGATCCTTATGCGCATGGATGCGCGGGAATATACGCTGGTAAATTATATCTACGCTATTTTGAAAGCTGTTGTGGGATTTATACCATTTACGGTTCTGTTTGGAATGGACAGAGGCGTGCCTCTGTGGCTTTGCCTGCTTCTGCCTTTTTGCATAGCCGGCATGAAGCTGTTTGCGGCGGGGGTCACCTTATGGTATTATGAGAAAAGCGGCCTGGGATATAGCGAAAATAAACTGTCGAAATACGCATGGGGCTGTATCGCCCTGCTTTTGGCGATTGCCTATGTCCTGCCGGCCTTTAAATTTGCCGTGCCGGCATGGGTGTCCATGGCCGTCTTTTTAGCCTGTATTTTGCTGGGCGCTGCCGGCCTGGCCAAAGTCCTGACCTTTCGGGAGTATTATGCGGTCAATAAAGAATTATTGGCAGGGCTGACAAACCAGATGGACAAGACGGCGCAGACACAGCTCATAAAGCAGCTTAATGAGAAGAAAATATCCACAGATACTTCCATCACAAGCAATCGTAAAGGCTTTGAATATCTGAACGAATTGTTTATTAAAAGGCATAGGAAAATACTTTGGAACTCGACGAAAAAGATTTCTTATATATGTGTGTTTCTTGTTGCTGCCGTGCTGGTTGGCGTTTACCTGCTGCCGGAGGAAAAAGCCGGCATCAATAAAATTGTGACGACCTGGCTGCCGTACTTTGTATTTATTATGTACGCCATCAACCGCGGCACCAATTTTACACAGGCGCTTTTTATGAACTGCGACCATAGCCTGCTGACATATTCGTTTTATAAGCAGCCTGGTTTTATATTACGGCTGTTTCAGATACGTCTGCGTGAAATTATGAAGATCAACGCCGTTCCGGCACTGGTCATCGGCGGCGGCCTGGCGCTGATTTTGTTTGCCACCGGAGGAACCGATAATCCGCTGAACTATGTGATACTGATTGTGTCTATTTTGTGCATGAGTCTGTTTTTCTCCATCCATTATCTTACGATTTATTATTTACTCCAGCCTTATAATGCCGGAACAGAACTAAAAAGTGGCACATACCGTATGATCCTGACTGTAACTTATTTTATCTGCTTTGCTTTTATGAAGCTTCGTATGCCGATTATGATTTTCGGGGCAATGACGATCGTGTTTTGCATACTTTACAGCATTGTTGCCTGCATCCTTGTATACCGTCTGGCCCCGAAAACATTCCGTATAAGGACATAATTTTTACTGCGCGGCTTTAAAGTATTAACGGCCGCTCATAAACTCAGATTAATTAAAATGCACAACGGACACCGGGTCTAAAAGAAATTTTAGAACGGTGTCTTTTGTTATGCCTTATTTTTATCGGGGATGTCCGGCCTTTGAGGCTCTGTGTGCCCTTATTTGAGGATTCAGGCGTACAGCTGCGAAAAAATACATTGACAAATACGGTAGCTTTAAGTATACTGTACTTGTAAGTTAGTTAGTTACTTGAGTAACTAACTAGTAAACCAAAGATGGGAGGTGCCGCTTTTGAATGTGAATCCGAATATCGAAAAGCCGATCTTTATTCAGATTGCAGAACAGCTTGAGGATTCCATTTTCACAGGCGTGTTCGCTGAAGAAACTAAAATACCATCGACCAATGAAATATCCGCACTGTTAAATATTAATCCGCATACGGTCCTTAAAGGGATGAATATGCTGGTGGACGAAGGGATCATTTATAAGAAAAGGGGGCTTGGAATGTTTGTTAAAGCGGGGGCTGTCGGGGCAATACGGCAAAAAAGGCAAAGTCAGTTTTATGAGCAGTATGTGGCAGCGCTGGTAAGTGAAGCGATGAAATTGAACATGTCTAAAGAAGAGATCATTTCGCTAATCGAAAGGGGTTATGACGATGAATGCCATTCAGATTAAGAATATAACAAAGAGATATAAAGATGTTACCGCGCTTGACGATGTTTCTTTTTCCATTGAGGCCGGAAAAATCTATGGATTTTTAGGAAGAAACGGCGCCGGAAAGTCGACGCTGATCAATATTATTTCCAATCGTATTTTTGCAGATGAAGGAGAAGTCCTGGTCGACGGTATTGCAGCTAAAGAAAATATGGCTGTGCACGACAAGCTTTTCTGCATGAGTGAAGCAGATTTGTATGATGGAGATTTAAAGGTGAAAGAACATTTTAAATGGACTGGCCGTTTTTATGATGGCTTTGATCTGGATAGAGCCTTAGACCTCTCCCGAAAATTCAACCTGAATATTAATAAAAGATTCCGTGCGCTGTCAAAGGGGTATCAATCGATTTTTAAACTGATCATCGCGCTGTCGCTGAATGTTCCATATGTGATCTTTGACGAGCCGGTTCTGGGGCTCGACGCGAATCATCGGGAGCTGTTTTACAGACTGATTTTGGATGCATTTGAAAATGGCGGGCGGACATTTATTATTGCAACACATTTGATCGAAGAGGTAGCAAATATTATTGAAGAAGTCGTTTTTATTGATGATGGGAAAATCATTCTTCAGGAGAGCGTGGAAAAACTGCTGGAAGCCGGATACAGTGTTTCTGGTATGGCTGGGGAGGTCGACCGTTATTGTCAGGGCAGGAATGTTATTGGCTGCGATATGCTGGGAAATCTGAAGATTGCCTATGTTTTGGGTGAAAAAGCAGCACTGCCCCAGGGGAGCCATCTTCAGATAACGGCAATCAATTTGCAAAAATTGTTTATAAAGATGTCAGAGAAAGGCGGCGTTGAAAATGAATAAATTAAAAGCAGCGGTATCCTATGAATATTTAACAAAGCTCAAAGCCGTAGGCATTTTCTACATAATCGAGTATTTATGCGTTGCCTTTATCTTGTCGATCGTTGCCATCAGTACCGGCGGTAAAGAAATCGGCTCCAATGTCCTGGAGGTCAGCTCCATTATCTTTGTAAGTGTCGTGGGAGTTTTAGGATATAAAGAAGATTTCAAGGCATTGCTGCAAAATGGTTATCCACGAAAGTATATTTTTGGTGCGACAATTTGCATGTTTGCATTATTGTCTGGAACGATGGCCTTTATCGATACGATCATCGGAAATGTACTCCACCATTTCTACCGTACTTATTTTACCCTGTTTGGCAGTCTTTACGGGTATGGCAATTTATTTGCAAACTGGCTGTGGCTGACGGTTTTATATTTAATGTTTGGCAGTCTGTTTTACCTGGCTGTTTTAGTAATCCACCGCGCCGGAAAAATGCAATCGCTTTTTATAGGTATCGGGATAAGCGGTGTCATCCTTATTGGTTTTTCGGTGTTTCGCTTTGTGCTTCCGGATGAGATTGTCCGCAGTGTGGCTGTATTTGTCATACGGGTAATGGGATTTATGAGTGATGGCACGACAAATCTGATCTTCCCTGTTCTGTCATTTCTTGTAATTGGCGCGGTTTTTGAAAGCATCTCCTACGCGGTAATCCGCCGCACTGAATTGTAATTAATGGGCTGACCGGGCAGGGGAAGGAAGCTTCCCCTGTCCGATTGCTGTTTTTAAGGTTATTTTGGATTGCTTAAGGGAAATGTCATGGTAACCAGGAAGCCCCCGTGAGAGCTATGGCCAAAGGTGACGGTTCCGTTATGCGCCGCGGCAATCTGCTGCACGATCAGAAGGCCAAGACCGTGGCGCGGCTCGCCGGTTCCACTGTCGCTCATCATATAATGGGGCGTTGTCCGGAGCTTTTTTAGCATTTCATCGGTAACGCCGGCACCATTGTCTTCAATGATGACCTGAGCATCCGGTCCGCATTGTTTAACCTGGACAAAGATTGCGCAGCCCTGTGGATTGTGTGTCCGGGCGTTGGTTATTATATTTCCGATCGCCCGCTGCAGCAGCTCTTTGTCCCCGGTGATGATGCAGGCGGTCAGCGTCTCGCTTGTATTCCATGTAAGCGGATATTTTTCCTCCATATCTAAATTCATAAAATCAACGGCACTTTGTCTGGCGGCGGCAACAAGATTCACCGGTTCCTTATGAAACGGCTGCATGTGATATTCGAGCTTCGATGCAAGATTCAGATCATTGATGAGATTTTTCATCTTCTCGCTTTGCCGGCGGATGATTTGTGCTTTTTTTCGTTCGCTTTCCGGCAGGTTTTCATTATCCTCAATCTGCCCGGCATACCCCATGACCATCGAGAGCGGTGTGCGGATGTCGTGGGACACTCCGGAAATCCAGTTTGCCCGTGCGGTTTCTTTCCTCTGAAGGTCGCGCTTCTGCCGTTGGAGAATATCCGATGTCTGATTGATTTTAGCGGCAAGATTGCACAGCAACCCCTTTTCCCGGACATTCACAGGCTCGCCCGAAGGCAGTGCCTGTATGCCGTTTGTGATTGGCCGGATAGATTTGAGCAGCCGGGAATTGGCGGTCATATAGATCAAAAAAATCAAAAGCACATTGATTCCAATGACAATGACGACGGTATAGGGCATGTTTTTAATAAAATCGTAATCCCAGCTTGGAGACATATGCTTCCAGTAACGGTCCTTAGGGTAGCCGACAACAACTAAGCCATCCGGGGCTTCGCCGGTGTAGGTGGGGTAATCGTCAATATATCCCCGGGTCAGGCGTGCAATGTCACAGATTGTATAGTGCATCGGGATCGTATCCGGCAGATTGGCGGTATGCCACCGGACTTCTAATGTATCATTATCAATATAGACCGCCCAGGCATTTTCTTTATCCAGCAGGTCTGAAAGTTCGCCGGACAGTACATATCCGGCTTCTGTTTTTTGTAAAGCTTCGGCTGTTTTCTGAGCGGTTGTCCACGGCCGGCCGTTGGATGTCTGGCTGGCAGAAATCACCGCAAGAAGGACGATGTTTAAGACGATGACCAATAACGTGCTTAAAAGTAATATGGCGACAAAACGCCGGATCAGCTTTGCAATATCGTTCATATTATTTCTCCGTTAACATAAGTTTGTAACCGAGACCTTTGGCGGTAATAAGAGATACCGGCTTTGACGGGTTGATCTCAATTTTTTCCCGGATTCTCCGGATGTGTGCCATCAGCGAGTTCTCATAGCCATAGGGGTTGTCGCCCCATGCCGCTTCACAGAGCTGATCGATGGTGACGATCCTTCCCGCATTGCGGTAAAGCGCTGATAAAATAGCATATTCCTTGGCCGTTAATTGGACATGTGCACCGTCATTTTTTATGACCTCAGCGCGGTCGAAATCAATCCGGCTTCCAAAAAGCCGGATGACCGGACATTCTTTTTTGTAACAGCGCCGCAAAATGATTTCCACGCGCAGCGATAATTCTTTTGGAAGAAATGGTTTTACCATATAATCGTCCGCTCCAAGTCCCAGCCCCTTAAGCCTGTCTTCATCCTCTCCCCGGGCTGTTAAAAAAAGAACCGGAATTTCAGTAAACGTTTTCATCTGTTCAAATAAAGAAAAACCATTGCCATCCGGCAGCATCACATCCAGAATGGCAAACTCGGGTTCCCATGCT
>CASFBR010000112.1 GCA_949292795.1 uncultured Eubacteriales bacterium | reverse complement strand
GGGCAAAACTGAAGCAATATGGAAGTATGGATAAAACACGAAATCAACTCAAAACAATGAATCGGCAGTTTGGTTTTTATATGGACCAGAAAACTGCTATGAAAAACAACCTCATTTCCCTTCTGGATCAAACCTATCCCGGAGCCAATGACTTCTTTGACAGCCCTGCCCGCAGTAACGGCACCCAGAAATGGGTGGATTTTGTCTACACCTACTGGCATGTGGACTGTGTACGCGGCAAGTCTCTGCAAGCCTTTACAGAGCATTACCAGAAGTGGTGCAAACGCAACGGTTATAACTTCAGTGTCTCAAAGGCGGAAAATATCTATCAGAGTTCTTCAGACCTGATTGCTGTATTTCCGAAAGATGACAGCACAAAAACGCTGATACGGCAGGCTGTCACGATGCTGAACACCGCTTCCCATACAGTGGAGGCTCTCCGCCTTAAAATGGATCAGACTGCCGCCACGCTCCCGGAATATCCGGTCGTTATGGCAATGAACGGTGTCGGTTCATCGCTTGGTCCCCAGCTTATGGCCGAGATCGGAGACGTTACCCGTTTCACCCATAGAGAAGCTCTTACCGCCTTCGCTAGTGTTGATCCCGGTAAAAATGATTCAGGAAAACGAAACCAGAAAAGTGTGCGTACTTCAAAGAAAGGCTCTCCGAGCCTGCGAAAAACACTGTTTCAGATCATGGATGGATTGATCAAACGTTCTCCGGCAGATGATCCGGTCTATGCCTTCATGGATAAAAAACGATCCGAAGGCAAGCCGTATTATGTCTATATGACTGCCGGAGCCAATAAATTCCTCCGCATTTATTACGGACGGGTAAGGGCATACCTCGCTTCTCTGGAAGAATCCAAAGAAAGCTGATTTCAATGCCATACTTTACTTCAGACCAGTGCACTGCGGTGGTCTTATTGTGATGCCCTTTTTTCAACCTGTATAAAATTTTCAAAGTTCATTAATTTCTGCTTGACTTTTTATTTGCAGACTTATATGTACATTATAACGTACGCTTTTTTTGTCAATATTTATGTACGCTATCATGTACATATTCTTCATTGTCTTTAATTTGAAGCCTAATTCATTGACGTATAGAAGCTAGGCTTAATCCCAGCTTCTATACTTTTGTGAAATATCTATAATAGTTCCCAAAACTGAATGAAGCGCTTCACCCCTAGTTCTACATCCCTGTGTTGCTTTTCGACGTTTCAACCAGCTTCTGTCGTAAGACTCATCATTTCAACTATACTTATCTGCGCAACGCTTTCCGTACTGTACTCCTGAATGAATTGGAAGCTAAGATCGCCCCTTCTTTTAAAAAGGTGAAGGCACGCTGTTACCGGGAACACAAAGACGGCTTCTATGTCTATGCCAAACCCAATAACTGTGACCCTAAAACTGCTATCAAGTATATCGGACGCTATCCTGTCCGTCCGGTGATCGCGACTTCCTGCATTGACAACTATGATGGTGACTTCGTTACCTTCCATTACAATCGCCATGAAAATGATCAATATATAGAAGAAACCAGCCTGGTCATGGAATTTATACAGCGTCTGATCCGCCATATCCCGGAAAAACATTTTTAAATGATCCGTTATGGCGGCATTTACGCCAGGCACAGGGAGATCGACAAAAAAACTCCGCAGGGTCATTCTCCGGGAAAAGCATCACATTTACAGGAGCTTTAACCATTGGCGTACCGCCATCCTTTCTTCCTTTGGGTGTGATCCTTTTAAATGTGCATGCGGTACAACCATGCTGTTCTTAGAGCTTTATTTCAATCACAAACGTGCTTCTCTGGAAGAAATGTTATGGATTATTTCTTAAATGAAGATGACCTGTTTGACAATGGTTTGAGCAAAGAGGGTTTCTATATAAAGAAAAAAGGTCCATCCTCACACATTCTGAGGATGGACCTGAAATTCAATATAAACAAATTAATAAATAACGCGAACAATCGCCACTGGCGTACGATAAGTCACCGGAGAAGTAATAATGCCCACCGAAGGACTGCTGGCATGAACAACCATACCGTCGCCCATGTAGATAGCTACATGATCTGCATAGCTGCTGCTTCCATAGAAGAACAGATCGCCGGGCTTAGCCTCGCTCACAGACGCAATACGGATACCATTCTGTTTCTGCGCATCGGCTACACGGTTAAGTGAAATTCCAAAATGCAGATATACCTGCTGAGTAAAACCGGAACAGTCCACGCCGGTGTTAAGATCATTGCCTCCCCATACATACGGATAGCCAACCCACTGCTTTGCATATGCGACAATATCTGCACCGGTTACGCCGGTAATACCGGAGCTTCCGGTATTCTCATCAGATGTATTATCCTCCTCGGGAGTAGGATCCGTCGTCGTCAGGTAATCACTGCTGATATATGCCGTCTGACCATTATATTCCACACGGCTCCAGCCATTATCCAGGACACCTGTACGCTTAACACTGTCACCTTCTTTTAATGTAGCAATAATTGCCGAGGAAGTATTGTATGATTTCCGGACATTTACTGCCGTAGTCGCCCATACAGTTTCGTCAACATCACTGATACTCGGCCCGCTGCTCTCTGATGAACTGCTTAAGGTAATATAATCCTGATGTACATAACCGCTGACAGCATTTTCATTCACAGTTGTATTCACCTGATACCATGTGCCGGTCTTTCCGGTAATAGTAACTTTATCATTTTGATAGATCAATCCCAGGCTTTGTGACTGGGTTGTCGCTTCCTTGCGGACATTTAACGCGGACGTATTACATACGCCTTCGCCGGAAGCCGCTTCAACCTCTGAGGACGAACCGCTCTGATCATTGTCTGAGCTTCCTGAAGAAATCGTAATATAAGCAGAGTGTGCGTATCCGGTCACTTCGCTGCCATAAACAGTCGTTTTCACCTGATACCAGTCGCCGCTCTTTCCAAGAATAGTCACTTTAGTGCCCTGGCTGATCAGGCCGTAGCTCTGAGAGGATGTGCTCGCTTCCTTACGGATATTCAATGCACTTGTGTTACATACACCTTCGCCGGAAGCCGGCTCTGTCGCCGATGAACTGCCGCCGCTGCTGCTTAATGTAATATAATCGCCATGAACAAAGCCGCTGACAGCCTTACCATTGACCGTTGTGTCCACCTTATACCAGGAACCTGCCGTTCCTGTAATCGTCACTTTCGTTCCATATGTAATAAGTCCAAGCGTCGAAGAGCTGGTCGTCGCATCGGTACGCACATTTAATGCCGATGTATTGCAGGTGCCTTCACCGGAGGCCGGAGAAACGCTTGTACCCGGGTCCGGGCTGACGGTATCAGAGCCTGTACCGACTGTAATATACTCTGCATAAACATAACCGGCGGCGCCGGAGGCGGTTGTCACTCCGTACCAGCCATTGCCGGATTCTGTAATAGTAACTGTATCGCCCTTGTAAAGAGCACCGATCACACTCGTATCTGTGGAAGCGCCGCTTCTTAAATTGAGAACACTCACATTAACAGAACCGGTCTGCCCGGACACTGCTGTTCCTGCGCCGGAACCATCGGTCGCAACATAATCCGCGCTGACATAACCGGTCGTTCCATTGATTGAAATTGCATACCAGCCATTTTCAGAGGAAATAATATCAAGTGTTGTTCCCTTTGTCACTGTTGTGATCACCGGATCACTAGTCGAGCCACCGGAACGTACATTTAACACATCACAGGTGACGGTACCCGTAGACGCCGCATGTACCGGCAGTGCCTGCAGCTCTCCCGTCTGTGTAAGCACCATTGCCATCGCTAACATCAGTCCGGCTTTTCTTGTGAATCTTCCTAACTTATTCATAAACTTCACCGTTTCTATTGTTGTTTACTATAAATGTTCATACGCTTTAACAACTGTTCGACGTCCCACATTCATGCAGGCACAGCATCCGCTGAACAATTACAGATTATTACGATTTTGTTACAAACATATTATAGCAATGGACACGAATGATGTCAACCTGATTTGTAAAACTTTTGTAACATTTCGTAACGATTCCTCCACGCGGTGGCAAGCCGCGCCAATAACGGAATCATTGCAGCGCTTCCTCTGATGCGCTGCGTATCCTGCCATCCTGAATCTGTATTTTTCCGGTTTTAAGCAGACGTCCTATGGCCCGTTTAAAGGCAGCTTTGCTCAGTCCGGTTTCCCGGCCGATCACGGCCGGCGATGCCTTCTCAGTAAAGGGTAAAACACCATCATAGCTTTTGATCAGCTCCATTACCTTAGCGGCATCCATATCAATCTGATAACGAATCTCCTCGTGAAGTGACAGTTCCAAACGTCCATCCTCACGGACCCGGACCACCCGTGTCATCAGCCGTTCACCGGGTTCGTGATTTCCCCGAAGCTCCCTGGCCGGAATCAGTCCGTGAAACTTTCCGTCTACCGCCACAAACGCTCCGTATTCCTTATGAATCTGATAAATATAACCTACGGCATGATCGCCTTTCTGATAAGGAGAATCACTGCGCAGATAATCGTACACCTTCATCGTTGCGCACAGGCGCCCGCTTTTATCAATATATAAACCAACCAGATAATCCTCGCCCTCACGCACCCGGGTCACCTGTTCTTTAAAAGGCAGCAGGAGGTCCTTTGGGAGTCCCCAGTCAAGAAATGCGCCAATCTTTGTCACCTGCTTTACCGTAAGCACAGCCGTCTGGCCAAGGATAAGCTTCGGCATTGCGGTTGTGGCGATCAGCCGGTCGCTGGAGTCGCGGTAGACAAAAACCTCCAATGTCTGCCCCGGCTCTGTTGCCGGAGGAACTTCCTTTTTTGGAAGAAGGATCGCGCCATCTTTGTCCTCAGCACTATCCGCCAGATAAACGCCAAAATCCTTTTTGCGAATCACTGTTAAAATCTGTTTTTCTCCTAATCGAATCATTTTCTCCTCCATTTTCTGTCCGTCCCCCGCCTGCTGCCTGTGGCTTTGCAGCATTTGCGAAGTCCGCCGGCCATTAAGCCAGAGTAAATTCTATTGCCACATATACATGGCCATCGCCATCGCACAATGCCGTGATCAGCTGATTGCCATCGCGGTGAATACGCGGATAAATCCGGTCGCCATATACGGCAGCCTTTTTATACTCGACACGAAGCTGGATCACTGTATCATCATCCTTCAGATACTCCAGCGCCATAGCAATATAACGGGCATTGTTTACATGATGATTTGTATCCAAATCCGCCCGTGTCACAGCAAAAGGCGCCCTTTCCTCCCATTCCTTCGGAAGCCGGATGCGTCTGGGCGCATAATCCATCGGATATTTTTCTTCACTTTCATAGCCGTCCACATATTCTCCGGTCAGCCTTTCCGGCCGTCCGGTGCGTGTATTGATCAATACCCAGATGGAGTTGGCCACGGCAAGCATTTCATCTTTATTATCCTTTAAAATAAAATTGCGGTAGCCATACATGGCATCAAAGCCGTAAGCCCAGGTTCCTGTCCGGATATGTTCGCCAAGTCCCGGCTTTCTCTTAAAAATAATCTGCCAGCCCGTAAGCATCCACACATGGCTGTGCTGCTCCAAAAAATCAATGCCAAGTCCAAGGGCTTCCGACTGCATCGTAGAACAATCCTGAAAGTAACGCACGATCTGCGCCTCATCAGCCTGCCCGTCCGAAGCAATCTCGCTGTAAGTCACTGTTCGCTTGTATGTATACACTTTGCATCCTCCTTACAAATATTTCGGAACATTCACATTGGTGTTCCCGGCTTTGCCACATATTTTAAGTGCTCTGCCCGCGGCCTGTGCCACTCGATGACCGTTGCCCGCCGGATGCCCGCTCGTGCAGGCACGGCGGGTCTACGCTTTGCTCCGGTCGGTGCCAGGCGCGTGCCACCGGCACGCAGCACCGCCCTCCGGGCGTATCGCGCAAAAAAAATAAGACAGTCCATCAATGAACTGTCTTATAAAACTAAACTGGGCTGGAAGGACTCGAACCTTCAAATGCAGGAGTCAGAATCCTGTGCCTTGCCATTTGGCGACAGCCCACTATCCCGTTGACAAATGTTATTATAGCATGTCTGAAAAAAATTGCAACCCCTTTTTTAAATTTTTTTAATTTTCGCGAAAATATGTACCAGTTCAGCCAAGCGCCCGGACGGAACAGCGAAACCGGGCATGCTTGCTTGCCCAGGTTTCCTGGGTCGGCCGGGCATTTGGACGACGTCCTTCAGCGAGCTCAGGCTATGCATGGGCGAGCTGCCTGGCTGAACGGTACATATTCCCCTACCCCAGTTCAGCCAAGCGCCCGGACGGAACAGCGAAACCGGGCATGCTTGCCCAGGTTTCCTGGGTCGGCCGGGCATTTGGACGACGTCCTTCAGCGAGCTCAGGCTATGCATGGGCGAGCTGCCTGGCTGAAAAGGTACAGGGCGGGGAAATTATTCGCTCCCGTAGCTGTGATCAATGGTAATGACGCACTGGCAGCGGCGATCAACCTTCCTGATCTTTGATTCCAGCGCATCGGTAAATGCATGGATTTTCCCGCTGTCATAAGAATAGGGAACAACAAGGTCAAAAATCAGATTAATCTGCTTTTCACCGCGCACCATCCGAAAATCATGGGCCGTTACCTGCTCATCCATCTCATGAATCATCGCATATATCCGCTTTCTCCATTGGATCACGACCGGGTCCTCCATATTGACAGGGTCCATATGGATCACCAGGAAAATCCCGGTATCCTTTGTAACCTCGCGCTCAATTTTATCGATCAGCTCATGGGACGTTTCAATATCCACGTTGCTTGGAACTTCTGCATGGATCGTAGCCATACTCCGCGTCGGGCCATAATTATGGATGATCAGGTCATGCGTCCCTACAATGCCGTCATAGCTTTGCACCTTTGTTTCCAGCATTTTATAAATTTCAGGGTCCGGCCGCTCTCCGAGCAGCGGCCGTATCGTGTCTCTTGCAATGTTGACTCCGGCCAAAACGACAACAACCGCCACGATCATACCGACAAATCCGTCAACATTCAAATCGAAAAGCCTGTAAATCAGCAGCGAAACAATCGTTGCCGCCGTTGTGAGCACGTCGCCCATGGCGTCGGCGGACGTCGCCTTCATTACCGATGAATTAATACGCCGTCCCAGCTTTCGGTTAAACAATCCGAGCCACAGCTTGATCAGTATCGACAGGCACAAAATAATCACAGATACTGTGCTAAAAGCCATTGCCTCCGGATTAAGTATCTTATCAAAGGCACTTTTTACAAAGGTAAAACCGACTTCAATGACCATGCAGGCCACAACAAAGGCGGCAATATATTCATAGCGCCCATGTCCGAAGGGATGCTCCCGGTCCGCCGGGCGGCTGGCCAGTTTTACACCTACAAAAGATATGATCGATGAAAAGGCATCCGACAAGTTGTTAAAGGCATCGGCAACGACTGCGATACTCCCCATAATGGTTCCGATGACCGCCTTTATGGCAAACAAAAGGATATTGCATAAAATGCCGACAATACTTGCCAGAATACCGTAGGCGGTACGCACCTTATCATTATCTATTTTTTCATAGTCCTTCACGAAAAGCTTTACAAGAATATCTGTCACAAAAATCCACCTTCCTAAGCTGCTAAAAATCCGGCTTCGCAGGATTGCCTCCTGCGGCGGGCCGCTAAGCGGCCGCTTCCGCTTCTGCTCTGTTTTATCTTACATCATCCGGAAAAATTTGTAAATCCAAAAGAAGCCGGCGCTACAAAACTGGTCTGCGCACAGCACGCTCCGGGCACAGTCGGGCATCGCCGGGTGTCGCCGCGTATCATCAGACATCGTCGCGTGTCGCCAGGCATCGTCGCGTGTCGCCGGGCATCGCCGCATATCGCCGACTGTACAATGATTGACCGGACAAGACGCCGGTTACAGCAACGGCGTGCCGCACGGAAACCCGGCGGCACGCCGCAAAAATCATGCACTCTGTTTAATTTTACCGTTTTCAACAGTTAACACCCGGTCTGATACAGCCTGGACGAAGGGCATATCGTGACTGATAATAAGAATACCCATGCCCTCTGCCGCAAGGCTCCGGATGATCCGGGTCATTTCCTGAGTTGTCTGCGGGTCCAGCGCCGCTGTTGGCTCGTCAAAGCACAGCAGCTTCGGATTTGTGACACAGGAGCGGGCAATCGCAACCCTTTGCTTCTGTCCGCCGGACAGCTCATAGGGATGGCTGTCCGCCTTATCCGACAGACCAAGTGTCTCAAGCATATTTAACGCCATTTCCCTGGCCTTTGCTGCCGGAATCTTATGCACATCCGTCAGGGCCAGTGTCACATTTTTCAGCACCGTCATATGCGGAAACAGGTGATAGCTCTGAAACACCATGCCCATATCCTGCCGGATATTATAAAGCTCCTGCTTTGACGCAAAGCACGGCCTCCCATCCTTCTGCTCACACATCGCCCGGCCATTAACGAAAATGCTGCCCTGATCCGGCCGCTCAAGCCCGGTAATGCAGCGCAGGATCGTTGTCTTGCCCGCACCGGACTGCCCGAGCAAAGAGACAATCTCGCCTTCAGCTACGTCAAAATTAATATCAGAAAGCACCTGGTTCCCCTTAAACGCTTTATATAGGCCTCTTACCTCCAGAAGCATTTCTTCACTTCCTTATCCTTCTTCTTTAAGAATACCGCCCGGGGCCGGACGCCCCTGCACGTTTTTCGGCATCACTGCGCATACCCTGCCGCATATCCGCACACCATAAGCAGGCAATAGCTGCATGGCGCCGCCGATGATATGCCATCCGTGCTACTCCTCATAATATACCTTTTTCTCCGCACGGTTTAACAGCTTTGTAATTACTGCTGTGAGGATCAGATAAATAACACCCACAACGATATACGGGGTCAGGGTGACATCCCGCGTGGAAATGCTTTTTGCAATTTTGAAAATTTCTGTAATACCAAGCGCATAGACAAGGGATGTATCTTTAATTAACGTAATGATCTCATTGCCGATTGAAGGGAGCGTCCGCTTAATTACCTGGGGCATCACGATCTTTAGGTTGATCTGAGCACTCTTAAAGCCAAGGAGCTTTGCCGCCTCGATCTGACCTTTTTCCACGGACTGTATGCCGGACCTGAAAATCTCTGCAAAATACGCCGCATAATTAATGATAAAGGCAAAAAACACATAGGGCAGACGTGTCCGTCCAAAAAGGCGCACACCGACCGCCGGCAGGCCAAAGAAGATCAAAAACATCTGTAACAGCAGCGGCGTTCCCCGCAAAACCCATGTATAAAATCCGGAAATCCACCGCAGTATCCGTATTTTAGAAACCCTGCACAGGGCAATCAGCCCGCCGATCGGAATAGATATAACCAATGTCACCGCAAAGGTTCCAAGGGTGACACCCAGTCCCTCCAGTATCTGCGGAAGAATCTGAAGAATATACGACATATTAAAACCTCTATTTCACAATATCCGCACCAAACCATTTTTCGGAAATTCCGGCGGCAGTACCATCGCTCTTAAGCTCAGCAAGCACCTGATTTAAGGCGTTAAGCAGCGCTTCATCGTCCTTGCGCACACCTACTGCATATTCCTCACTGCCAAGGCCTTCGCCAAGGATCATATACTGTGACGGATCATCCTTGTGGGAAATCACATAATCCAGAAGCACCTTATCCGCAACAACGGCATCCGAGCGGCCGGCTTCCATGTCCATGATCGCCATATCATTTGTATCAAATACCGGGCGATCCGCGAAGGTATCGGAAATCTCCGGATGCGCATCCAGTGCATCTACCGCACTTGAGTTGATCTGAGCCGCAACAACCTTGCCTTCAAGGTCTTCCAGGGAAGTGATGCCGGAATCTGCCATCGTCACCACAACCTGCTCATTGTCCAGATAAGGGTCCGTAAAGCTGACCTGCTCCCTGCGCTCATCTGTAATGCTGTAACCGTTCCAGATCAGGTCGACATTCCCCTGGTTGAGCTCCTGCTCCTTCATATCCCAGTTAATAACCTGAAATTCGACTTCAACACCGAGACGCTCCGCCGCAGCCCGGGCCAGGTCAATATCAAATCCGACCAGTTCATTATTCTCATCAAGGAAGCCCATCGGGGCAAAGGTATCATCCACGCCGATAATCAGCTTATCATAGCCAATATCCGTCACATCCGCACTGCCTGTATCGGTGCTGTCCGCCGCACCGCTCTGTGCAGACTGGCTGTCCTGAACTGTCTGCGTATCCTGTACGGCTGCTTCCGTGCCATCCCCACTGACAGATGCCGGGGCCGCAGTCTCACCGGCACTGCTCTGAGCATTTGTTTCACCGTCTGACGTGCTGCCGGAGCTATTTCCGCAGGCAGCCATAGAAATTGCCATAACAGCGGCAAGACATAAGGTTGTAAATCGTTTCATCCTGAATACCTCCCAAAGATTGATCGTTCATTCATCTAAACACGCATAACTTTATTGTATTTTTTAGTTATCGCTCTACCAGATTAAAGTATATTGTAAAAAAAGTCAAGCCCTTTTTACAAAAACACAGCGTTTACAGTATTTTTAAATATTCAAGTATTTTAAAGGAAAAATGAAGCTTGATCAGTTCATCACCGTGGTTTAAGGGATTGCCGGTAATTTTCCGGATTTTTTCAATCCGGTACAGTAGCGTATTCTTATGAATATGCAGGTAATTGGCCGTCTCCATAGTATTTTGGGAAAAATTTAAATACTGATACAGTGTGTTTAAAAAATCCGTCCCTTTCTTCTTATCATAATTCATCAGCATTGGCAGTGCCGGATGGCAGAAATCCCACAGGCTGTATTCCCGGTTCTCACAAATTTCCATAATATGAAAGATCGACATATTCTCATAGCGGTGCAGTCCGCTCTCCTGCAAGATACGCTGCCCGAGGTCCGCCGCTTTGAGCGCCTGCTCATAATATTTCCGTATTTCCTGGATATTGTGGAAATTATTGCTCATGCCGGCAATCAGCCCATTGTGCTTAAGATAGCTTTCCAGCGCTTCACTTTCAAAACGGTGATTTTCTCCCTGGCCGCAGCCATTGATCAAAATTACGATCGTATTGTCGTAAACGACATACAGGCTATCCGGGACAAAGCGCTGCAAATCCGAAATAATCAGTTCCTGCCGTGCCTGAGAGGTCAGATTGTTTTTCGGGCTGATGGTCAGTATAAACATTTCATCTTTAAGTGTATAGCCTAACGTCTTTAACCGCTCGCGGCTTCCCTCCAGGTTTCCCGCACGGTTGTCCAGAAGATCGCCGATAAAATAAGCGTACATCGTCCCTTTATTCTTCTTATAAAAGTCATTTTTCTGCAGTTCAATCGAAGTAATGCGGCACAGGCGGTGGACAAGCTCATAATCATTATCCGAAAAGGGCTTATTTAACTCATAAAGCATCACATGTCCGACTTCGATGTCATGTATCTGCACAGACCCCACAAGCATCCCGCTCTGATGAACCGGATTGAAAAAATAAAAGGGACGGCTGCTCCGGCGGATTTTATCATCGAGCTGCATCTTTCGTATCTGCCGGATGCCCTCCTCGGCGATCAGCCCCATGGATGTCTCCTTTTCCATCAGCTTGCTGTCTGCCACGGTTCCCGAAGAAAACGCCAGATATTTATAGCTGTTGTCTACGATAAACAGCGGATTTCCGAGAATACCATAGGCGACATCACAAATTCCCTGAAGGCCGGTATCTGCAAAAAGCGCGTCCAGGAAAGCCCTCATTCCGGCTACCACCTGCTCACTTTCAAGAAAAATGTCCTGTATTTTATTATAAATCTGTGAAGCATCCTCTTCCGAAGCGATCAGCAAAAGATTCATATTGCCGCCGCCCCCGTACAAATCCGGGCGGGCGGAAATGCTGCCATAGCACAGAAAATTCACGCAATATCCCTTCTGAGATTTGCGCGGAAGGGCCGTCGTTTCTCCGAAATACAAAATATTGGGCAAAAATACAGTCTGGGATTTTGTAATCATCCGAATCCCTGTAATCTCAATGTTTGGATTTTTCTGTTCCATATACGTTATCGGATAATCATTCAGCCGCTCAATAATTTCACACAATCGCATAAAGTATCCACCTTTTTTTCTTATCTTTGTGCATTTGCACGATGCTTTTATTTTTTCATTATACTATAATAGTCTTATACCGTGCAATGACCTTTGTCATTGGATTTATTATATTTTGCAGGCGATCCACGCCTTTGGCCGCTGTGCCTCATGTCTGGATTGTCTCTGCATTTACGAGGAGGTTTTTTTATGATGCGAGAGGAGGTTTTTTATGATGCGAGATGAAATCATCGCCGCTATGGCTAAACGTGCAGCCCCCATTTTCGGAAAGGATGTCACCTTCTTTACCGCAGACACCGCATTTGAAGAGTTAGGTATGCAGTCTGTCAACTACTCACAGATCATCACAAGCTGTGAAGATGAATTTGATGTTGAAATCCCATTCATGGAGTTTCGCAGAAAGAAAACATTTGGCGAAGCTGCAGATTTTGTCGCGGAACTGATCGAAGGTTAAGCTTTCCACCGAAGGGAGGCAGCTTGTCGATAACACTGACCCTGAGCCCGTTTAGGCTGTGATCGCAGATTTTCTCGCATTAACTGACGATTTTTCGGAAAAGGCGTTAAACCTCCGCTTTAAGACACCGTTGAATTTTGCCGCTGCTCCAGGGCTTGCGAAGCCAGTCACCGACTTTTCCAGGTCTGCACCAGCGGACGAGATCGTCGAAAACCTGATCATGCCGGCTGCCTACGCCCAGGGCGCAAAACAAACCGTAACCGTTTGGCATAGCCGAACGTTGCATGTAAAAATCCATTTAATAAGGAGATTATTCCATGAAAGACACTTACAAAATTTTTACAATCAATCCGGGCTCCACATCTACAAAGATTGCCCTGATCGAAAACGACAACGTACTTTTTTCCAAAAATGTTTCCCATGATGCCAATAAGCTGGCTGAGTTCGACGGTATTTCCGCTCAGATGCCCTACCGTCTGGAGACAATCTTAAACCTGCTTAAAGAAAATAATGTTTCCCTGGACGGCATCGATGCCTGCGTTGGCCGCGGCGGCGGTCTGATCGCAATGGAAGGCGGTACCTATGAGATCGACGAGCTGCTTCTTGACCACGCGACCCGCGGCGCCAACGGTGTGCAGCATCCGGCTCAGTTAGGCCCCCAGCTTGCCAATGAATTTGCAAAGAAGTACAACTGCCCTGCATTTGTTGTCAATCCTCCGGATGTGGATGAATTACAGGACCTTGCCCGCCTGACCGGTGTTAAAGGTGTAAACCGTGTCATTCATCTCCATGCCCTTAACCTTAAGGAAACCGCAATCCGTCACGCACAGTCTCAGGGCAAAAAATACGAAGAACAAAATTATGTTGTCTGCCATATCGGCGGCGGTATTTCCGTATCGGCTCACAGAGAGGGCCGGATGGTAGACGGCTATGATATTGTCGGCGGCGAAGGCCCTATGGCTCCCACACGCAGCGGTTCCATCTCTGTTGCCAATCTGTTAAAATACGCTGAAGGAAAAGACCTTAAGGAAGTTAAGGGCGTATGCACAAGAAGCGGCGGCCTTGTAAGCCATCTCGGAACATCGGACGCTCTGGAAGTGAGCAAACGCGCAGAAGCCGGCGAGCCTTATCCGAAGATGGTATGGAACACCATGATTTACCAGATCATCAAATGCATCGGTTCCATGGCAACCGTCCTTCACGGCAAGGTGGACGGTATCTTACTCGGCGGCGGCATGGTTTACAATAAAGACCTCGTTGGCCAGATCACCGAAGCCTGCTCCTGGATCGCCCCGGTTTATCCGTACCCCGGCGAATTTGAAATGGAAGCTATGGCTTCCGGCGCAATCCGCGTACTTTCCGGTCAGGAAAAGGTTAAGAAATACACCGGCGTTCCTGTATGGTCCGGTTTTGATTTTGAATAAGTAAGAAGGAAATGCTATGACAAATAAAGAAATTGTTGAAGAATTTACAAAGGTTGTATTTAACGGCAAGGATCTGTCCGTCATTGACAAATACATGAAAGATGACTACATCCAGCATAATCCTACGGTAGCTCAGGGCAAAGAGGGCTTCGTGGATTTTGCCCAAAACCGTTTTTTTAAGATGTTTCCGGAGCTTGAACTGAAGATCATGCATATCTATGAGGACGGCGATATTGTTGTAAGTCATAATCACGCCGTGCTTAAGGCCGGTGAGATCGAAAATATTGTTTTTGACGTGTACCGTCTTGAGGATGGAAAGCTTGCGGAACACTGGGACTGCATCCAGCATCTGACACCGGAGCAGATTCCTCTGGCCGGTAAGTTTTTCTAATCCTGTCACCCGGATAGGGAAAGCACCTTTTTTCTATCCGTTTACCACATGATCATGGATCATTGGCGCATCCCATGAAGGAAAAACCGCATGGGATGCGCCTTTTTTCGGTCATCCCGGTAACTGAGCCGATTAACAGTGCTGTGTGCCGGTGCCACACAGCACCAGCCGGAGCAAAGCAAAGACCAGTACCGCAGATATAAATCGTTATGAAAGTTGGAAAGGCACTTCAGCGTATGCACCGGCATAAACTGTAATTAAAGACAGCGATGGGGTGCTTTTTATTGCAATCTTTTCCAAAACCGCTCACCTCCGAGGAAGAACGCGATTATCTGAATCGTTACCGCAACGGCGACAAAGAGGCTAAAAATATTCTCATAGAAAAGAATCTCCGGCTTGTAGCCCATATCGTCAAAAAATATCATAACTCCGGCAGAGAGCTTGATGAATTGATCGCCATCGGTATCGTCGGCCTCGTCAAAGCTGTCAATACATTTGATGCGGATAAAGGAAACCGTATCGTAACCTATGCGGCACGATGTATTGAAAATGAGCTGCTGATGATGCTGCGCAGTGAACGAAAGCTGGCCCGCGAGGTTTCGCTCTATGATCCCATCGGCACAGATAAAGAAGGAAATGAGATCAATCTGCTGGATATTATCGAAGCGCAGGACACAGATATGACTGAACGTATCGTTTTAAACAGCAATATCCGTCAGCTCTATGAAAATATTGAGCACAATCTCAGTGACCGTGAGCGGGAGATCATTTGCCGGCGCTACGGGCTGCATGGCCAGCTTCCGTCGACCCAGAGAGAAATCGCTCAGGCGCTTGGAATTTCCCGGAGCTATGTCAGCCGTATTGAAAAAAAAGCGCTTGAAAAGCTCCGGACGGGAATGGAAGTCTGACCGTTATGCGCTTTCATGTTTAAACTGCCATTTCCCCTCTTGACCAACCGCGCGCTTTATGCTTTACTGTATGTACTGTGGCAAAGGCTGCCGGAAAAAGGCAGTTTTTTCCAAAGAAAAACAGGAGGGAATTGTTATGAAATTGATTCTTCGTTACCTGAAGCATTACAAAGGGCTCCTTGTCTTAAACATCATCGCCATTTTCGGCTTTGCCCTTGTGGAGCTTGGAATCCCCACGATCGTTTCAGAAATGATCGACAACGGCGTTATGAACCAGGATAAGACGTATCTGATCCGTATGGGGCTGCTGATTGCCGTTATCGCTGTCATCGGTGTGACCGGAACGATCCTTCTGGGATTTTGCTGTGCAAAAATCTCCACATCGGTCACCCGGGATATTCGCGATGATGTTTTTGTCAAGGTTTCCTCATTTTCACCCCACGAAATGAACCAGTTCGGTGTATCTTCACTGATCACGCGCACAAACAATGACGCGTTTCAGATCATGATGTTTTTAAACGTGATCCTGCGCACCGCGCTTCTGACGCCGGTCATGGTTATCATCAGCTTTACCTTAACGATCCGGGCATCCTTAAGCCTATCGCTGATCATCGCCTCGACGGTGCCGGTCATTGTCATTGGCGTCATTATCGTGGCTAAGATTTCAGGCCCCATCAGCGACCGGCAGCAGAAATCACTTGATGCCATCAACCGTATTTTCCGTGAAAATCTCACGGGCATCCGGGTCATCCGCGCATTTAATAACGACGCTTATGAAAGCCAGCGTTTTGACCGGGAAAACAGCCATTTTATGAAGCAGTCCAAAAATCTGTTCAAATTAATGTCTGCCACAGAACCGGTCTTTTTCCTGCTGATGAATATTGCGGCGCTGATCATTTATTATACTGCCAGCGTGATGATCGATCATCAGACGCTTCTTGTGGGACAGCTTGTTGCCTTTATGGAATACCTGTTCCATGCCATGTTTTCGGTCATGCTTTTTTGTATGGTATTTATGATGTATCCCCGGGCAAATATTTCTGCCAAACGTATTCTGGCAGTGCTCGAGACAAATCCGGTCATCCATAACCCGGCGGCATCCGATGCGCCTGAAGCTCCTGTGCAGGCTTCACAAAATCTCACAGACGTTTCCGGTAACAAACAAAGGCTGCAAAAGAAGCTCTGCGGCGCCTCCTCCGGCATGACGACCATACAGCAGCAAAACTGCCACAGGCTCGTCTTTGACCATGTGGACTTTGTCTATCCCGACGGTGATGAGGCTGTGCTTAAGGATATTTCCTTTGAAGCCCGCTCCGGGCAGACGACTGCCTTTATTGGAAGCACCGGTTCCGGAAAAAGCTCGCTGATCCGGCTGATTCCCCGCTTTTACGACATTGCATCCGGAAAGATCACCATCGACGGGCAGGATATTGCAGCTATGGATTTGCATGAGCTTCGGGATAAAATCGGCTTTGTCCCCCAGAGGGCCAATCTTTTTTCCGGTACAATCGCCGATAATATCCGCTTTGGCAAGCCCGATGCCACGATGGAGGAAATTAAACGCGCCGCCCGCATCGCCCAGGCCTATGATTTCATTATGGAAAAGCCCCATCAGCTTAACGAACGCATTGTCGAGGGTGCCACAAACGTTTCCGGCGGGCAAAAGCAGCGTCTGTCCATCGCCCGGGCACTTGTCCGCCGCCCCGAAATCTACATTTATGACGATTCCTTTTCGGCGCTGGACTTTAAGACCGATGCCGCGCTGCGTCAGGCGTTAAAAGCCGAGGTGTCGGATGCGATCGTTCTGATCGTGGCTCAGCGTGTGTCCACCATCATGGATGCCGACCAGATCATTGTGCTTAATGAAGGCCGGATCGCCGGTATAGGAACTCACCGGCAGCTGCTGCAAAGCTGTCCGATTTATCATGAGATCGCCGCATCCCAGCTCAGTGAGGAGGAATTACAGTATGCGTAAACAAAAGACAACTACCCCTGCCGCAGACCGGTCATCCAAAATGACGTTTAGAGCCTGCCTTAAGGAGCTTATGGCCTTTGTCCGCCCTTACCGCTTAAAGCTTGGTTTTGCACTGTTTATGGTCATCATTGCCAACATGACCTATGCCATTAACCCGATGATGGAGGGGCGCATCACCACACAGCTTGCCTCGGATGCGGAAGATATTCTGAGCCATGTTACCGGAGCCCATGTACAGTTTGATGTTATTTTCCGGATTATCGGCATCCTCATCGCCCTGTACCTGATCAAAACCGTATCGCAGCTTTTAACTGCCATTTTTCTGACCGATGCCATCCAGCAGACGATGCACGACATACGAAATGCCCTGCAAAAAAAGATTCAGCGGCTTCCGGTCAAATATTTTGACGATCATGCCTTCGGCGATCTTTTAAGTACGGTCACCAACGACGTCGATACGCTAAGCAACGCCCTTCAGCAGACGCTGACCCGTGTTTTTGCCGCTGTACTGACCTTTATTTTTGTGATCTCCATGATGCTGTATGTCAATGTGTGGATGACGCTGGTCGCCCTGATCATCATTCCGCTGACGGTTATCGTCACCCGTTTTTTCGTCAGACATTCCCAGAAGCTGTTTGATACTCAGCAAAAAACCGTAGGTGAGCTTAATGGAACGATCACTGAGCTTTACGGCGGATTTAATGAAATTCTTCTGTTTAATAAGCAGGAAGATTCCATCGCACAGTTCCGGGATGTCAATGAGCGTATGGCAAAGTCCGCATTCCGGGCCCAGTTTATTTCCTCGCTCATCTCGCCCTTTGTGTCACTGATTACTTATCTGACCATCGGCGCCGTGGCTGTCCTTGGCTGTTTTTTTGTAATCAGCCGGACAATCACCCTTGGAAATCTCCAGGCGTTTATCCGCTATATCTGGCAGATCAACGACCCGCTGTCCCAGGTGTCCCAGCTGTCATCCCAGGTACAGGCCGCATTTTCCGCAATGAACCGTATTTTCACGCTGCTGGCCGCCGATGAGGAGGACCAGGGCGGGCAGACAGCCGTGGACACCGGGCATATCCAGGGAAGCGTCACCTTTGATCACGTTCAGTTTGGCTATGATGATGAGCTTTTGATGAATGATGTAAGCTTCCAGGTAAAGCCCGGGCAGATGGTCGCTATCGTAGGGCCGACCGGAGCCGGAAAGACAACGCTGATGAATCTTCTGCTGCGCTTTTATGATGTCAAAGGCGGTTCAATCAAAATCGACGGCGTTGACATCCGGGATATGCGCCGCGAGGACCTGCGCCGTCTCTTTTCCCTTGTGCTCCAGGACACATGGTTATTTGCGGGAAGCATTTTTGATAACATCCGCTACGGCCATCTGCCCGCACGCAAGGATGAGGTCGTGGATGCCGCTAAGATGGCCAATATCCATCACTATATCCGCACGTTAAGCCATGGCTATGATTCGCTCATCAATGAGGAGGCCAACAATATCTCCCAGGGTGAAAAGCAGCTGCTGACCATTGCCCGGGCGATCATCAAGGACCCCCGCATCCTCGTGCTCGACGAAGCGACATCCTCAGTTGATACCCGTCTGGAGCGTATGCTTCAGGAAGCCATGCAAAAGGTCATGGCCGGGCGTACATCCTTCGTCATTGCGCACCGCCTGTCTACCATACGAAATGCGGATCTGATTCTTGTCGTTCAAAACGGCGATATTATCGAGCAGGGAACTCATGATGAGCTTCTGGCCCAAAAAGGCACCTACGAAAAGCTCTATCACTCCCAATTTGCAAACCAGGATTTCGACTAATGTTATTTTGCGAAACGGGGGCGCCGGGCGCGGCGGGTCTTCGCTTTGCTTCGGTCGGTGCAGGGCGCGTGCCACCGGCACGCAGCACCGTCCTTCGGGCGCACCGCAAAAAAAAAGCCGCAGGTCTCCCCGAAGTCTATGCTCCGGGGACGCCTGCGGCTTTCTTATATACTGCGAAAAAACATATCCGCACTCAAATTCAAAAGATTCATTTACACTCAATCAATGCTTTTCTTCGGACTTCTTCGATGATGAGGAAGCAATCTTACCCATAATAAACACGACGATCATGATCAGAATGATCGCTGTAAAGATACCTGCCATCCCCTGTCCCATGATTTTCAGCGTTGCAAAAAAGGTTTCCATTGTGGTCATAGTATTCAAACCTCCTCTTAATCAAAGAAAACTTGTAACGATCTGGATTACAAGACCGCCGGCGATAACCGAAGCAATCTGTCCGGATACATTTGCTCCTGCTGCATGCATCAGGATAATATTGCCTTTTTCTTCTTCATTGGCCAGCTTCTGAACAACTCTTGAAGCCATCGGGAACGCGGAAATACCGGCAGCACCGATCATCGGGTTGATCTTGTTCTTTCTGAAAATGTTCAGAATCTTGGCAAGGACTACGCCACCTACGGTATCAAAAACAAAGGCTACAAGACCGATACACATGATCAGAAGCGTTTTCCAGTTGACAAAATCTGCGGCCTGCATACTGAAGGATACTGTAATACCCAAAAGCAGGGTAATAAGATTACTCAGCGTATTCTGAGCTGTATCGGACAGTGTTCCCAATACGCCGCACTCTCTTAACAGATTGCCAAACATAAGGAAACCGACAAGAGAAATTGACGCGGGAGCAATAAAGCCCACGATAATCGTAACAATAATAGGGAACGCGATACGCACGCCTCTGGTCACCATTGCCGGATGATATTCCATGTGGATGCGGCGCTCCTTCTTTGTCGTCAGCGCCTTAATAACAAGCGGCTGAACGATCGGAACCAGCGCCATATAAGAGTAAGCTGCCACAGCGATCGCGCCCATGTAAGACGAATCCAGAACCTTTGATACAAGGATTGCCGTAGGGCCGTCAGCCGCGCCGATAATACCGGCGGATGCAGCATCTGCCAGATCAAAGCCCATTAAAGCAGCGGCACAGATGGCAAAGAAAATACCAAACTGGGAAGCAGCGCCAAAAAGAAACATAACCGGATTGGAAAGCAGCGGGCCGAAGTCAATCATCGCCCCGATACCGATAAATAACAGAATCGGAAGCGCCTCCGCCGCATCAATACCGACTTCAAACAGCCATTGAATGATACCCGGGCTTTCCACGCCTCCCTCCAGCACCTGATCCAGAACACCGGAAAGCGGAAGGTTTACCAAAATTGCACCAAATCCCATAGGCAGCAGCAGCGTAGGCTCACAGCCCTTTTTAATGGCAAGCCAGATCAGCAGGATACCGATCAGATACATCACGCCCTGCTGCCAGGTGACAGCCATTATGCCATCCAGTAGAAAATCCATAAACTCAACACTCCTTTGTCTTTTATCCGCCGCCCCTTTGTTGTGGATATGCCAAAAGAAAAGACTTTTACCGCAGACCTGTTGAAAGACCTGTAATAAAAGTCTTGCCATTTAAACTTAAAGGCGGATAGAAACTCTCTATCGTCCTGACGCCTGAAAATCCACAAAATATGGCGGCTACTCCCTTTTATTTATTATGGATAAATTTTACCTCCTTCATTATACCATAAAACAACAATATGTCCACAAATTTTTCACAACTATTCAGCCATGCGGTCAAAAACGCTAAAATACGGCGCAAGTTTACTTGCAGAGGATTTTTTGCGTTTTTGGACATACGGCGTTTAGCCGTAATCGAGCGTTTTGCCGCGTATGCGGCAAAAAGTAGCGCCAGCTACGAAAACGCGAGATGCATGGCGGAATAGTTTCTCACAGGAATAGTTTCTCACCACCCAGCCATGCGGTCAAAAACGCTAAAATACGGCGCAAGTTTACTTGCAGAGGATTTTTACTTAAAGATCGCCTGAAGCACCTTCCCGTCAGCCCCGGGCAAAGACACCCCCATCAGGTGCGCCATCGTCGGCCCTTCATCAACCAGGCACATAGACGGGATGCAGACATTTTCTTTTATATCCGGCCCCCGGGCGATAAAAACCGTCTGATAGCCCGGTTTTCCCGGAAGGTAGCCGTGGGTGGCGTACATCCGTGTTCCGGGCATGGCATCGTCCATCCGTTCCACCGAACAGCCCGGCCCATGAAGGCTGTCCAGAAAGTAATAGCCGTCCCGTGCTTCCAGCATAAAGCTGCAATGGGCATCTGCGCCCATTGCTGCCGCGTCCCGACCCTCGATCACCTGTTCAATGCCGCTGTCACCGTCAGCCGCCAGCTCCACAAGCAGCTCGCGAACCGCATCTTTTAGATGGCCGCAGCCCTTGCGTATATAGACATAGGCGCTTCCGTCACAATTTTTACAGTACACCTGCCACTGACACAGTCGCCCCGCCCGGACCTCAAGCCAGCCCTTCTGTAAAAACCAGTAATTCATATAAATTGCCTTTTGCGTATCCTTCTGATAGTGATCCCCCAGCACGATTACATTTGTATCTCCGCTCATTTTCTGCTCATCAAGTACATCCAGAAGCTCTCCAAGACGCCGGTCATGGCGCGCAATGGCTTCCATAGCCTGCGGAGAGCAGGTGCCGTGCAGATGGCGCTGGGTATCGGCATCCGTCAGATGAATCAGCGTTAAATCCGGCTTATGCTTTTTCAGTGTATATTTCACACATTCCACAACAAAATCATCCAGTGCCGGCTGCTGCCGTCCCTGCCTTATATGGCCGAACTTCTTCTGCAAGACTGCCTGAAATGCCGGGGAGCCATTATAAAGCGACGTAAAAATCTGGTTCGTCCACGGACGGTTCGCAAATATTTCCGGCATATTCCATGTAATTGCAGACCGTGCTGTCACCGGCCACAAAAAGGCGGCCACCGTTCCGCCGGCTTTAATCACCTCATCGTACAATGTCGTCGTTTTCACATACTTTCGCTGCCAGAGCCAGTCCGGCGACGCACGGCGTATCTGAAAGTGCGTGTTGTTAATAATCCCGTGCTTTCTTGGATAGCAGCCGGTAATAATGCTCGTATGCGCCGGATAAGTGATGCTCGGATACACTGAAGATACATTAAAACACACCGAAGCTCCTGAAAGAATACGGGAAAAATTCGGCATTTTTTCAAATACAGGCACATCCAGGGCGCCAAGCGCATCCAGAGAGATGACCACTAATCGTCTTTTTATCATCGACAGCCTCCTTCGCTGAGCCTATGCCTGCAAATCATCTTCCATCGAATAGACTTTCCCTTCCTCGATGATCCGGCATGTGTTTCCATCAGCCTGCACAATATTCACACCACAGTTTTTCTGAAGCGCTCCGGCCCAGAAATCCTTAAGCTCTGTTTTTTTCAGCACCCGCATCAGCGCCTTATTCATTGCACCGTGAGCGACAATAAGAATACGCTCATTGTTTGTATATTTTTCAAAAAGCTCATTTAAAAAGCTTTTGGCTCTCTGGCAAAGCTCTTCTAAGGATTCCCCGTTTTCCGGGCGCTCATAGCGTTCCGGATGGGAAAAGAAGCAGCCGTGTTTTGAATCGGCTTCGGCATTATTAATGCGTGCCACACTCTCGCCCTCCAAAACGCCAAAGCAAAGCTCCCGCAGCCGCTGATCCACCTGCACCTCCAGTCCCGTATAGCTGCTGACAAGGCATGCCGTTTCGTAGGCGCGTTTTAATGGACTGGCGTACACCGCATCGAAATGCAGGCCAAGCTTTTTCCAGGCTCGGCCCACGGCCCTGGCGCCTTCACGGCCCTCCTCCGTCAGTTCTATATCTGTGCTGCCCTGGATTTTTCCGGCAGCATTCCACACTGTGCGCCCATGGCGCAAAATATATAATTCAATCATGCTCTTCACCCTTTATCTTTCGCATATAGGCTTTCATGGCCGGCTCATAGCCAAGATCGCCCAGTTCCAGAAAATGTTCTCCCATAACTTCATCCGGCAAATACTGCTGGTTGACATAATGATTTTCAAAATTATGGGCATACTGGTAGCCAATGCCATGTCCAAGCTTTGCAGCTCCTTTGTAATGGGAATCCCGCAAATGTGCCGGCACCGGCGCTGTGGGATGGCTGCTCACATAATCCATTGCCTTATCGATCGCGCAGATGGATGAATTGCTCTTTGGCGCACAGGCCACATAGACCGCTGCCTGAGCAAGGACAATGCGCGCTTCCGGCATTCCAAGGCGCTCCACGGCCAGCGCGGCATTGACCGCCACCATAAGCGCCTGCGGGTCCGCATTGCTCACGTCCTCAGCCGCACAGATCATAATACGCCTGGCAATAAATGCGACCGGCTCGCCGGCATAAAGCATCCGCGCCAGATAATAGACCGCCGCATCCGGGTCAGAGCCGCGCATACTTTTTATAAAAGCGGAAATCGTATCATAATGATTATCCCCTTCTTTGTCATATTTAATCACCCGGCGCTGAATACATTCGGAAGCCACGGAAAGATCGATATGAATTTGCCCGTCACTTCCCCGCGGCGTCGTCAGCACGCCGATCTCAATGGCATTTAAGGCGGCTCTGGCATCCCCGTTGGCCACATCCGCGAGAAAGTCCAGCGCAGCTTCATCAATCGTCACATCATAGGCGCCCATTCCCCGCTCATTGTCTGAAACAGCACGGCGAAGCAGCTCCTTAATGGAATCCGCAGACAGCGGTTTAAGCTCAAAAATAATCGAGCGGGACAAAAGCGCGCTGTTAACCTCAAAATACGGATTCTCTGTCGTTGCCCCGATCAAAATAATCGTGCCATCCTCCACAAACGGAAGAAGATAATCCTGCTGGCCTTTATTAAAACGGTGTATCTCGTCCACAAACAGGATCGTCTTTTTCCCGTACATACCGAGCCTGCTTTTAGCCTCCTCCACCACCTGCTCCATATCCTTTTTTCCGGCGCTTGTCGCATTGATCTGCTTAAACTCGGCGCTTGTCGTATTCGCGATCACCTTGGCAATGGTCGTCTTTCCGGTTCCCGGAGGCCCGTAAAAAATAACAGAGCTGATCTTATCCGCCTTGATCGCCCGGTACAAAAGCTTATCCTTGCCGATAATATGCTGCTGCCCGACAATCTCATCCAGTGTGCGCGGGCGCAGCCTGGAGGCCAGCGGAGATTCCTTTTCCATTGTATTTTCACGCATATAATCAAATAAATCCACGTTTCATCACTTCCAAATTAAATTCAGGATACATAATAATACAAATCCCGACATTTCTATACTAACATATCGCCAGCGGATTCTCAACGATTATCCCGGATGTTTACATGCCATGTATAAGAACCGCTTCCCACAGTCCTATGATAACCATCCGGCAATATAACGGTCGCACTTGTATTGGGCGGAACGCAAAGACAATAGCGGTATTCTCCGTCTGAAAGACGCTCCCATGAGGCGCCGACCGTCCCGTACGGAGACTCAAAGCTTCCCCGTGCAAAATCCCAGCAGGCTATTTCCGGCTGTGCAAAAAAATGCCGGTAGCCGGGCCGCGACTCGTCCCTTCGGATGCCAAGTACATACATATACAGCCATTCACACACCGCGCCAAGCGAATAATGATTAAAGGAGTTCATATTATTGTGACCGCCAAAGCCATTCTCCTTTGTATAAGAATCCCAGCGCTCCCATATCGACGTGGCCCCCTGTGTAACCGGATAAAGCCACGACGGGCAGCGAGTCTGCTCCATAAGCCTGTAAGCCGCTTCCTTATGTCCGGCATCTGTAAGCATCGGGTTTAAAGGCGCTGTGCCAAAAAATCCGGTCATGACCCGGTAATCATCCCGGGCGACGCGCTCTGCCAGACGTTCACCTACAAGCCCGGCACTTTCATCTGCGATCATATGAAATGCAAGAGGCAGAGCGTAGGAGCACTGTGTGTCGCACGCCGTCCTTCCGGTATGCGCATCGATAAAACGCTCATTAAATTCGGCCTTTAAGCTCCGGTAAAGCTGCTCATAATGGAGCGCATCGCCCCGACGCCCGCAGCACTCTGCCATCCGGGCCATAATATAGGCGTTATAGCCATAAAAAGCCAGACAGATCAGCTCTGTGTCCGTCTCCTGCGGCGACAGCCAGTCTCCCAGGGTTCCCGGCGTTACAAGTCCGCCATGAGCGTACACATCGGCGGAATAATCCATAAACGCCCGCATCGCGTCATAATTATCCTCCACGACCCTCACATCCCCGTACTGCTGATAAACCTCCCATGTCACATGAAGTCCGGCACTTTCATAGGTATATCCGCCAAAGCCGCCGCCCACCGGGGCAATATCCGGATAACGGCCATTTTCCTGCAAATCGCGCATCGCCTGTAACCATTGGCTGTAAAACTGCCGGGTATCTCCATAAAACGACGCCGTCCGGGCAAAAACAGATGTATCGCCGTCCCAGCCCATACGCTCATTGCGCTGAGGGCAGTCGGTAGGAATACTGATAAAATTAGACTGCTGAGAACGGCGTACATTATCTGTAAAGCAATTCACCAGTTCATTGGACACACGCACATTTCCGGGCAATTCACGCAGCGAGGACAGCTTGACCAGATGCACCTCGTCTGGCCGGGGCATCCGCGTCACACCGCGGATTTCGATATAACGAAAGCCCCGGAACGTAAAATGCGGCATATAGTCCTCGCCCTCCGGACATCCGCGAAATGTATATAAATCCGTACAGTCTGCATCTCTGAGATTTTCGGTCATCAGAGTTCCGGCACGGCCTTTAAATTCCGGCAGTTCCGGACAGAGCACCTCCGCGAAGCGAAGCGTTGCCTGCGTCCCCCGTATACCGCACAAATGTACCTTCGGCACGCCGGCCACATTATAGCCCATATCAAAAATATACACGCCCGGAGCAATCTCGCAGACACTTCTGGCCTCAAGCTCTCCTGCGGCATAGATACGGCTGCCTGCCTGTCCGGTCATTTTGGGCTCCTGCTGGTTGACATAAGGCCAATGTATCGGCCCATGCCCCATCACCTCGCCTTCACCGATAGGTACCGGTGCAATTTCTTCCGGTGCTATCCACAGGCTGTCGTCATAGCCCGGCATGTCAAAATGCTCAAAGGCTTCCCCGCGCACTGCGTCATAGTGCTCCCCGTGAAACAGGCCCGCGTAGGTCCACGGCCCATCCGGGCTGTATTTCCACTCAGATGTCCCGGTCACGATCACCGTCTGCGTACCGTCTGTATAAGTAATGACCAGCTTTCCAAGAAACGACTCCCGGTCACCGTAATAATTATAATTTCCAAGCTCAAAGGTCTGAGCATCGCTCCACCACCCTGATGCAAGAATGACACCCACTGCGTTTTCCCCCGGCACTAAAAACTCCGAAAGATCATAGGTCTGATACATGAGATGGCGGTCATACTGGGTCTGTCCCGGGTTAAACCATGTATCTGTCACCGGCCTCCCATTGACACGGCATTCATAGATGCCCCGGGCCGAAGCATACAGCCTGGCAGATGCCACCGGCTTGTCCTCCACTGTAAAGCTGCGGCGCAGCATGGGAATCGATGTATGCCCGGGATTTCCGGCCACAAGAACATCCCCCTGCACTGCCGAAATACGCCAGGCCGCAGCGCCGTACAAGTCCGCTGCGGTTCTGCCATCGTCCGCCGCGCCGCGGCAATCCGGCGCCATGCCGCAATAACCGGACATTGCCGTCCTGTGCCCTGCTTCTATCGTCATCCTTCCATGACCAAGAGCTTCCTTAAAAATACTCCCTGTTTTTCCGGTACATGCTTCATTCATTCCATCCGCCGCCGTCTCCTCAAAAAAGACCGCATACGGCTTTCGCAGGTGTCTCAGACGAATATATTCAAAAAACGCGGTCTGTCCCTCCGGCACATAAAATCCGATATTATTAAGCCTCGGAAACGTTATCACATCATTATCGCCCAGGGGATTGAGCTGCCGGGGCGCTTCACAGACGCCGCCCCACGGCATCTTCCGGGTGGTCACATCCACCTTTTTCCCATCCACATAGGTTACAGCGCCGTTTCCTGTCACATCAATGCGCAGCACATGACGGCCGTACTTATTTTTATCGGTAATCACCGGGCCGCAGCCGCCGTCGTCCCGATCCACAATGTCCACCTCAGCGACAGGCACATCCGCGCGATCCTCAGGAACAATCCCCACCCGGTAAATTTTCAGACGGGCAGGCATCCTGGACACGTCCACTTCAAACCTGAAATAATTTTCCCGGTCTTTAATGCGCCGGTCTCCATAACCAAGAATCACCCCGGCCCTCCGGCTTCCCGGCGCCAGCCAAAAAGCAGTTTCCAGACCAAAAACGCCTTTGACATCCGGGCTGACTGTCAGATACTTTGGGCCAATCCACCGGGCGCCGCTCCAGGCTGACAATGAATCATCCAGAAATCCTGTCTCAAACCATTCCCCGCTGTGGGATTTTAGACATACACGCTCTGATGAAACGGCAGCCGCTTCCGGACATACACTCCCGGACTGGCCGGGCGCCCCCTTCGGACGGTTAAAAGCTGCCTGAACAGATACCTGCCAATAGTAACGGGTACATGGCTCAAGCGCAGGGCCTTCATATGAAACGCCTCCCGATTCGCCGGATGCGACCCATCCGCTGTTCCACACATCATCGGCCCCGGGATAATGGCCAACCCTCAGACAATATGCGTTCTGAACCACATCCCGCTCATCCTCATCGGCCACCAGCTTCCATGAAAATCTTGGACACGCACAATCCATCCCTAACGGCTTTGTCATATATTCTGTTTTTAATTCAGTCAATCCTATGCTCATTATGTAAACCTCCCTGATATTCCGCCGGCGCGGTTGTCCGGATGCATCATTAAAATTATCCTCCGCATATTTTTATTATATCTTTCGCCGCTCTTGCCTGCAAGTTTCGTTTGACACGCTTATGGAAATTTATTATGATTAAGCTATGATTTAACACGCCCGAAAAGAGGAACGCAGCAAAGCGCCACCTGTCTAAATGGGCTGGCCAACGAGGAGGTACACAATGTCTGAAATCAAAACAATCGGCGTGCTCACCAGCGGCGGTGACGCACCGGGAATGAACGCCGCAATCCGTGCCATTGTCCGCACAGCCATCAACAGCGGAATGAAGGTCAAGGGAATCCAGAGAGGCTACGCCGGTCTCCTGGAAAATGAAATTATAGATATGGATACGAAAAGTGTCTCAGAAATCATGCGCCGCGGCGGAACAATGCTCTTTACAGCCCGCTGCAAGGAATTTATGACGCCGGAAGGCCAGGCTAAGGGCGCTCAGATATTAAGAGAGCATGGCATTGAAGGACTCATTGTCATCGGCGGCGACGGCTCCTTCATGGGTGCTCAGAAGCTTGCGGCTCTCGGCATTAATACGATCGGTATTCCAGGAACAATCGATCTTGATATTGCCTGCACAGACTATACAATCGGCTTTGATACCGCGGTCAATACCGCCGTGACCGCCATTGATAAGATCAAGGATACATCCATGTCGCACGAGCGCTGCAGCATCGTTGAGGTTATGGGCCGAAATGCCGGCTATATTGCGCTTTGGTGCGAGATTGCCAACGGCGCCGACGGTATTCTCATTCCTGAAAAGGATGACTTCAATGAACAGGACTTAATCGACACGATCCTTTCCAACCGCCAGAAGGGCAAAACACACCATGTGGTCATCAATGCGGAGGGCATCGGCCACTCCAACCGCCTTGCCAAGCGTATTGAAGTCGCCACCGGTATTGAAACCCGTGCGACCATTCTCGGCCATATCCAGCGCGGCGGTGTACCTACGGCAAAAGACCGCGTCTACGCTTCCACGATGGGCGCTTATGCCGTGGATTTGCTCCGCGAGGGCGCAACCAACCGCGTCATCGCCTATAAGAACGGCCAGTTTACGGATTTCGATATTGATGAAGCCTTATCCATGACCAAGGGTATTGATGAGTATCAGTTCCTCATCAGCCGTCTTATGGTTATGTATTGATCCGGAGGCCATCTGTAATGACATCCATTCCAAACGAAACAGCATCCAATACCGCTACGATGCCGGCGGCATCCGCTTTGACGGCCGCGGCTTTAAAAGAGGCGATCCGGCTGCGCACTTCCCGGCGCAGCTATACATCAAAGCCCATTGAAGCTGCGGCGGCAGACCGCCTGAACCAGTGCATCGCCCGGATCAACGAAAGTACCGTCGGGCGCATCCGTTTTCGCCTGATCACCGGGGAGCCTAAAGCATTTTCAAGTATTTTAAAAACTTACGGTCTTTTTTCAGGCGTCCACTCATATATAGTCGCTTCAGGGCTTAAGGATGACGTCATGGCACAGCAGCTTATTGGCTATTACGGCGAGCAGCTCGTCCTTACAGCTACAGCTATGGGACTTGGCTCCTGCTGGGTCGGCGCAACCTGTGACAAATCGCCTGCGATGGGTGAGCTTGACCCAAACGGGCAAATCTACTGCCTGATTACCTTAGGCTATGCCCGCGAAAAAGCCTCTCTTGGTGAAAAGCTTGTCCACGCAGCCATTTCACAAAAACGCCCGGAAAAGGAATCGCTGATTGACAATCCAGAGCAGACCCGGCTGCCACGGTGGTTTATGGATGGAATCAATGCCGTGCGTCTGGCGCCCTCCGCCCGGAACAGGCTGCCGGTGCACTTTTCCCTTAAACGCGGCATCGTTTCCGCCTGGGCGGACAAAAACGGCGGCTATGAAAACATCGATCTGGGTATCGCCAAGCTGCATTTTGAGCTGGGCGCGGATTATATCTTTTATGATCTGAGGAAAAGCTTATATATCAAATAACGATCACTTTAGCACACATATTTACAGCTGTATGGGAATATTCATCCCATACAGCTGCTTTATTTTACAGGAACATACTTTATCTTTTGTATATGAATATATTTTATCTTTTGTACATGAATACAATCTATAACACTTACAGCTGATACTCTTTAAATAATTTCTCCAGGTATTCGCTGTCAACAGCAGCGCGCTTTACATCATCAATACGGGAATCACTCAAAAGAAGTGCATAGAGCCGATTCACACGTTCTTGTCCCAGCTTCTCACCATGCTCCAGGCCCAGCTTCTCACCGCGTTCCAGTCCCAACTTCTCACCGCGCTCCAGGCCCAGCTTCTCACCACGCTCAAAGCCGCTCTTCTCACCGTCATCGACGGTTACCCCTGCGAAGCGACTTTCAATTTCTCCTTCCACCTTCCTGACCGGTATCTTAAATAGCCGATCAGTGCGGAGCCCGCCCATCCTACCGGCGTTACCCACCAGATGCCGTGATAGCTAAAAGCAGCGGAAAAGATAAATGCCAGGATACTCCTTGCAGTAATCTCGGAGATGCTCATCCACACGGTCGGCGTCACATCCCCGGCACTGCGCAAAAAGTTCTGAAACAAAAACACAAGTCCAAGCACCGGAGCAAAAACAGAGACAACACGGACACATTCGGAGCTGATTCGGATAACCTCCGGGTCTGATGAAAACAGCCTGGACAACGCCCCCGCAAAGATAAACATAAGAGCGCCTACAAAAATCGTATAGGCAAAGCTGATAATATATCCTGCATGAAGTCCCTTTTTTACCCTTTCAAAATTTCCGGCGCCCATATTCTGACCGCAGAACGTACCCACGGCCGTGCCGATGGAAAAGCTCAGGCACATGCCAAGCTGCTCAGCCCGGTTTCCGCTTGTATAAGCGGCAATGACCGTGGAACCGTAGGCGTTGATGGCCCGCTGCATAAACATTACAGAAACAGACACGCCCGATGAGGACAGCGCTGCCGGTACTCCGATGCGCACCATCTCGCGAACCACCTCCTGATCCGCCCGAAACTCCTGCCATTTAAAACGCAGCATCGGCACTTTAATAAAGACATAAATAATACACAGGATCGCTGACACAAGCTGCGACAGCACGGTCGCCAGAGCCACGCCGGCAACCGCCATATTAAAGCAAAGAACAAATACAAGGTCCAGCGCCACATTCATCAGGCTGGCCATCACAAGAATCAGCAGAGGGACAACAGAATCTCCCAAGGCCCTCAAAACCGATGAAATCCCATTATACATACAGTTTGCCAGCGTGCCGAGGAACATGATCGTCAGGTAGGTCACCGCACCGTCCATAATATCCTCCGGCGTTCCCAAGAGTAAAAGCAGCGGTCTTGACAAAAGAACGCCAATAACGGTCACACCAATGCCTACGCTCATATTCACAATAATGGCAGAAATAAAGGTTCGCTTCACCATTTCATAATTGCGCGCGCCGAAATACTGCGCAACCACAACCGACATACCGCTGGTCAGTCCGGTAATCAGCGCCAGTATCAGATTAAACGCGCCGCCGCATGTGCCTACGGCTGCCAATGCCTGGGAACCGACAAAGTTTCCCACGACAATGGAATCGACCATATTGTAGATCTGCTGAAAAACATTCCCCACAAACATAGGCACTGCAAATAATGTAATGATGCGCACCGGGCTGCCGCAAGTCATATCTCTAACCATATCATCCCTCCGAAAACGCAGCTTCTTCCTTCTTCAGCTCGCGGAAAAAGCGTTTGAGCAGCGGGATGCAGATCACCATCGTAATCATATCCGCAAGCGGCTGAGTCAGCTGAACCCCAAGCAGTCCGATAATCCGGGGAAGAATCAGGATCAATGGCAAAAAGCATATCCCCTGACGGCAGGATGCCACAAACGTCGCCAGCGCTGCCTTTCCGGTGCACTGGAAAAGCATATTACAGATCGTACTTAAAGGTGCGATCATCAGGGCTACACACTGCGCACGGCAGGCCAATGCGCCGATTGCGATCACTTCCGCGTCATCCTTGCGGAAAATCGCCATAAGCTGAGGCGCAAAAATAAAACCAAAAACAGCCAGGATGACCATCACGACCGTACCGCCTCCGATGGCAAAACGGATGGACTGACGCACACGGTCGTAACGTTTGGCGCCGTAATTGTACCCCACCACCGGCTGAAAGCCCTGGCCAAAGCCGAGCAGTACCGACAGCATAAGCATAAAAATCCTGTTGACAACGGACATCGCCGCCACCGCCGCATCGCCGTAAAGCGCCGCATTGACATTCAGCGCTACGGTAGAAATGCTGGCCAGTCCCTGACGGCACAGGGAGGGAAGTCCGGTCTTTATTATACTTATGTAAACTTTTCCGTGTTTTGATACATTACGGATGTTCAGACTGATCAGACTTTTACCCCTTAAGAAAAAGAAAAGCAGAATCAAAAAGCTGATGCACTGGCTTAACACAGTGGCAATGGCAGCCCCGGCAATCCCCATGTTAAATACAAAAATAAACAGCGGGTCAAGACCGATATTTAAAATACCCCCGGTGCCGATACCGATCATCGCAAGCGTTGCCTTGCCCTCGCCCCTTAAAATGTTATTCAGCACAAAGGATGCGCACATCACAGACGCTCCAAGCAAAATATAGCGGGCATAATCCCGGGCATAGGGCAGGATCGTTGATGTCGCACCGAGCAGGCGCATCAGCGGATCGATAAAGATCAGGCCGAACACGGTCAGCAGCAAACCGAAAATAATGGCCAGGTAAAAGGCCGTCGCCCCGACCTCACTGGCTTCCCGATGCTTCTTGGCGCCAAGCAGTCTGGAAAGCTGACTCCCTGCGCCCATTCCAAGCATAAACCCCACTGCCTGAATGATCGCCATCAGTGAAAAAACAATGCCCACTGCACCTGTGGCACTTGTGCCGAGCTTTGAGACAAAAAAAGTATCCGCCATATTATATACGGATGTCACCAGCATACTGACGATCGTCGGCACCGCCAGTGTGGTAATCAGACGCGGTATGGGCGTCTGAGTCATTTTTTTATATTGTTCCTCTTCCTGTCCTGTCATAAACCTTCTCCTCCTATTGTTGCATCTACAATTATTAACTAATTAATTTAAGTATACGGCGCAGGCTGTCCTGCTGTCAATAGATTTTACCGTTATCTGCTTTTCAGAAACAGAAAGAGCCCTGCACATTGAATCACAGGACTCTTTCTTTACTCCGTAATAAGGCTCATACCTGATCCGTAATAGGTCTTATACCTTTTAATGGCTGTTTATGTAATTTTTCAGGAAGTCCATCAGGACGTCCATCTGCTCATCGGTTCCGATGGTAATCCTCAGATAATCGCCGATCCGCGGCTGGTCAAAGTGGCGCACATAAATATGCGCGGCCCGCAGCGCCTCAAACAGCTCGCGTCCCTGGAAGCGGGGATGTCTGGCAAAAATAAAATTTGCCATCGGCTCCGGAAAAACAAAGCCAAGCGCTAAAAGCTGCGCCTTTGTCCGTTCACGGGTCGCAATGATCCGGTTCACGCACTGTTTAAAGTACGCTTCATCTCGGACTGCGCAGACGCCCATCAGCTGAGACGGCATATTCATTGTATCCGAATTAAGGGAATATTTCCCATCGTTCATCGCCTTGATCAGCTTCGGCGCACCGATGGCGTATCCGATACGCAGCCCGGCCATGGAACGCGACTTGGAGAAGGTCTGTACGACAAGCAGATTTTCATAGCGTTCCAGCAGCTTTAACGCCGAGGTTCCGCCAAAATCAATATACGCCTCATCCACGATCACGATCACATCCGGATTGTGCTGCAAAATATCCTCGACTACATCCAGGGGCTCATAGCAGGATGTCGGGGCATTGGGATTAGGGAAGATCACGCCGCCGTTTTCCTCATAATAATCCTCCGGCCGGATACGAAAATCCGCATCCAGCGGCGCCATTTTGTATGGAATCCGGTAAACATTGGCCCATACCGGATAAAAGGAGTATGTAATATCCGGAAAGATCACAGGCCTGTCGGAGTTAAAAAAGGTAAGGAAGGCCACAGAAAGCACATCGTCAGAGCCCACACCTACAAACACCTGCTCCGGCGCCACATCATAGCGTCCGGCCAGCGCTTTTACAAGCTCCCCGGCGGCCGGGTCCGGATAAAGACGCAGGCGCTCCACATCCATCGCGTCCCGGGCTGCAAGCACGCCCGGAGCCGGAGGATAAGGATTTTCATTCGTATTTAATTTAATGATGCCGGTGTCCGCCGGCTGCTCTCCCGGTGTATAAGGGACGACCCGGCGCACTTTATCTTCCCATAAGCTCATCCGTTTTCCCGCTCCTTTCCGCACTCTGCCGCGCCATGCGCAGCTGCATCATTCTGTCCCTCTGCGTGATTCTGCCCGGCTGTGTTTTCCTGCCCCTGTGCACCGCCATGCGCAGCTGCTCCTGCATCCTGCGGCCAATAGGTCTGTGCCAGCTTTTTAAAGGCCGGAAGTGACCGTTTGATCATATCGTAGGAAACACAGTAGGCAAGACGCACATAACCCGGACATCCGAAGGAGGATGCGGAAACCAGGATCAGATTATGCTTCTTGGCTTCCTGGACAAATGCCTTTTCATCCGGTACCGGCGACTTGACAAAGAGGTAAAAGGCCCCCTGAGGCTTCACACATTCAAAGCCCATTTCCGTCAGGCCGTTGTATAAAAGCATACGGTTTTTATCATAGGTTTCAATATCCGTCTCCTCATAGAGGCACTCCTTAGCCACAAGCTGGAACAGCGACGGTGCATTAATAAAACCAAGACAGCGGTTCGCTACCACAAGGGCAGACTGCATTTCTTCATAGGCATCGATCTGCTTTGGGATCGCCAGATAGCCAATGCGCTCGCCCGGCAAAGACAGCGACTTGCTGAAGGAGTAGCACACAAGACAGTTCTTTACATACTTTGTCATAAACGGAACGTGTGCGCCATCATATACGAGCTCCCGGTAAGGCTCGTCAGAAATCACATAGATCGGATGACCGATGCGCTCCTGAGCCTTCGTCAAAATATCATTGAGCCGGCTCAGTGTCTGGGCACTGTACACCGCTCCCGACGGATTGTTTGGATTATTCACGATCACCGCTTTTGTTTTCTCTGTAATGTAGCTGTCAAGGACATCAAGATTGAGCTGAAACGTCTCTGTATTTGCGGGAACAACAACGGTCTCACCGCCAAAGTTGGAAATATAACTGCGGTATTCTCCAAAAAATGGTGCAAAACAGATCACTTCGTCCTTATAGTTTAAAAGAGTCCGCAAAATACAGTTCAGTGCACCGGCTGCCCCGGCAGTCATTATGATGCTCTCGCGCACGAAATCCGTTCCAAAACGTTTATTCAAAGACTCTGCAACGGCATCACGCACTTCTTCATAGCCGGAATTGTTCATATATCCGTGAATATAGTTGGCGTCCTTTGTTTCAAGTATCTGTAAAATGGATTCTTTCACGATCTTTGGAGGCGCGACACTTGGATTGCCAAGGCTGTAATCGTATACATTTTCCCTGCCGACCACAGCTGCCAGCTCCACGCCTTCCTCAAACAGCCGGCGGATGACCGAGCTGTTTGCCACGAGATTTTCCATATTTTTTGAAATCACCATGCTAAAAACCTCCCTGAGATTGTTCGCTCTATTCGTTCTCTGTCATATTACTCAGCTTTGCGGCCTGATCTGCAGCAATAAGGCTGTCGATCACTTCATCGAGATCACCGTCCATAATCTCGCCCAGCCGGTGCGTCGTCAGCTTGATGCGATGATCGGTGCAGCGTCCCTGGGGAAAGTTATAGGTCCGGATTTTTTCCGAACGGTCTCCGGTACCAACCTGATTTTTACGCAGGGATGCTTCCTCCTTACGCTTCTTCTCAAGCTCCAGATCATACAGACGGGAGCGGAGCACCTTCAGCCCTTTTTCCTTATTTTTAAGCTGAGATTTTTCATCCTGGCAGGAAATCACGATGCCGGTCGGAATATGGGTAATACGAACCGCCGAATCGGTCGTATTTACGCACTGGCCGCCGTTTCCGGATGCCCGGAACACATCAATGCGCACATCATTCATATCCAGTTCCACATCAACCTCCTCGGCCTCGGGCATGATCGCCACGGTCACCGTCGACGTATGAATACGGCCGCCCGATTCCGTCTCAGGCACACGCTGTACACGGTGCACGCCGCTTTCAAATTTCAGCCTTGAATAAGCGCCCTGTCCGGTAATCATAAAGACGACCTCTTTAAAACCGCCGATACCATTTTCATTGACACTCATCAGTTCCACCTTCCACCGTCTTGATTCCGCATATTTTGAATACATGCGAAACAGCTCTGAGGCAAACAGTGCCGCCTCATCACCTCCGGCGCCGGCGCGGATTTCCACAATAACATTTTTGTCATCCATAGGGTCTTTCGGGATCAGAAGCACCTTCAGCTCCTTCTCGATCTCCGTAATCCGCGACTTACATTCGGAAAGCTCTTCCTTCAAAAGCTCGCGCATCTCTTCATCATTTTCGCTCTCGAGCATCTCCACGCTGTCATCGATGCTCTGCTTTGTCTTTTTATATTCGGTATATTTTTCCACAATCGGGCTTAAATCCGTCTGTTCCTTCATCAGCCGCCGGAATCTGGCCTGGTCGTTGACTACCGACGGATCATTCAGTTCTTCCATAACCTGTTCATAACGGATGAGAATATCATCTAACTTATCAAACATAGTTCCTCCTTATGGCAAACGGGCATAGACGACCCGGTCAAGACCTGCCAGGTCCTTTTTTACATGAATCTCACAAAAACCTTCATTTTTTAAAAGCTGACATACCGGCTCCGCCTGATCCCATCCGATCTCAAAAAAGATCATGCCGCCGCGGTTCAGATAAGCTGCCGCAGACGCAGTGATCCTGCGGTAAAACGCCAGACCGTCATCACTGCCGTCCAAAGCCATCACCGGTTCGTGCGCACGCACCTCTGTCATCAGCGTTTGTATCTGCGCCGATGGAATATACGGCGGATTTGAAACGATCACATCATACCGGTCATGGATATTTTCAAAAAGATCACTCTGTATAAAGCGCACAGCCGGGCCGCCGCACTCCGGCAGGCTCCTGCGCCCAAGCCGGCGAAGTCTGCGTTCATTTTCCCGGGCCACCTCAAGCGCCGGTTCGGACAGGTCTGCGCCGTCGCCAAAGCTGCACTGCACAAACGCCATAATACTTAACAAAATGCAGCCCGACCCGGTACACATATCCAGTACCGACGGCTCTTTGTCCATCGAAGCGGCTTTCAGCCGGCTAATCACCGTTTCCACGAGCACTTCCGTATCCTGCCTGGGGATGAGCACATGGGGAT
>CASFBR010000111.1 GCA_949292795.1 uncultured Eubacteriales bacterium | reverse complement strand
CGGACACTGAAAAAACCTTTTGTGGCATCCCATTCCAATGCCCGGGCAATCTGTCCCCATCCGAGTTATCTCTCGGATGTGATGCTTAAAGTGCTTGCAGAGCAGGGCGGAGCGGCAGGCCTTAATTTTTGTCCGGCGTTTCTGGATGAAAAAAACGGCAGCACGATTGATGCCATGAAGGCACATATCCGGCATATGATCCAGGTGGCCGGGGAAGATGTGGTGGCCATTGGCACGGATTTTGACGGAATTGACGGCCCGCTGGAAATTTCGCATACCGGTGAGCTGATGAAGCTTTGGGATGCCCTGGAGGCTGATGGCGTGCCGGGACGGATTTTGGATAAGCTATGGTATGGCAATGCGGCGCGGGTGATGCAGGACGTATTGGCATAGAAAGAGAATCGAAAAAAATACGGCTGCGTGAAGCGATTGTTTCTTCGCGCAGCCGTATTTTTAAGGAGTGTTTATGGAATTTACCCATCCGGCCAAAACAGGCGTTTTTTGGCCGGATTTCGTAACAATTCAGCTTTTAATTATCCGCATCTCCGGTTCTTTTTAAGATATAGAAGCCATCGTCAAGTGCGGTGATGATAATATAACCGCGGTCATCCACAATGACATCCTCGGTAACCGCATTTCTCGGGCCGGGGAATCCGGGGAAGTAAGATTCTTCCGGTGTCTTGTTTGGATTTGGCGGGATAAAGTATGCAATCTCCTTAATATAGTAAGGATCCGATACATCATAAATGCGCAGGCCTGCGGCAAAGTAGCAGCAATATACGCGGTCGCCGCGCTGTTCAAGCCATGGCTTGCCGCTCATTGGCTCATGAAGGTTGTGCGGGCCAAAAGGACCCTGGCAGCCAAGGTTCATTACGTTGAAGTTCGGATACGGAAAATCCTTTGGAACTTCCGGGTACGGGAATTCAGCGATCAGTGTCGGTTTGGACGGGTCACGCACATCGATCATATGGATATTGTTGAGTGCCTGAGCTTCTGTGATCGATCCCGGCGGGAAGAACTGGAAACGTTCGCCTTCATTTGTCACGACAACAAGATCGCGTCCTGGAAGGGGCAGCGCCGTATGGGTTCTGGCGCCGGCCAGATGACTTGAGAACAGCGGCTGAAGCCGTAAATTGCCGACACATTTCGGGCGTGTGACATCGCTTACATCGAGAATATATAAGCCGTCGCCGCAGTAGCCGCAAAAGCACAGACCGTCTTCACGCACATATGGAGGGCCGTGCATCCAGCCTTTGTCCATAAATGCCGGAACATGGGGCGCTGTATGATCCACTGTGCGTCCGGGGTAGCCGTCTACGAACTGCTCCGGAGACCACCAGTTGCCAACCTCGACCGGATGGGCAGGATCGGCAATATCGACAATACGCATGATCATACCTTCAAAGCGCTCGGCTTCACATGAGAGATACACATAGCGGCCGCCATTGTACATGAAGCGGTGAACGCCGATGGAGTGCGGTACACCGCAGTCCCAATAGCCGAGGAATTTCGGGTTTTCCGGGTCTTCTTTTAAGGAATAGATGCGGATGCCGACTTCGCATTTCATATTTTTAAGCTCACTCTGCTCCACAAGGGCATCCGGGCCGGAGCCGGCGGACATGGCACAGATCATCAGATCGTCGGCAATCTGAAGCTTTGGTGTCGTTGTTGTCGGATATTCCTTAGGGTCTACGAGCTCAAGGTGTTTCACAAAACGTGGATTATACGGATCGGTGACTTCACTGATCATCACGCCGTTTTGCGTGCCGCCAAAGCAGGCGCCGTAAAGATAGTATTTTCCTTCGGCAGTTTTATAAAGCGCCATCTGGAACATACCACAGTTGCCGTCCATCTCATTAAAGGAGCAGACTTCAAGATTTTTAATATAACCGTTGTTGCCTGGTCCTTTGGCATAAAATTTATCAGCCATAAAAGTACCTCCTATTACATTTCTTTTTGTATATATTCTATATAAATATCGGGTATAAATCAATATTTTCATAGAATGTATATTAAAATCGGCATGACAACCCCGGATGGATAATTAAAATGATATAAGTATTGTGAAGTTTAATAATAAGTGTTAAACTAAACATGACGCCGTAAGGGGGACAGCCAAAGCTGTGCCGGACTGTTGCGCGCCGGGCTGTATTTGTGTCCGATGATGATTATATAGAGGAGAGGTTTTATGGAGAAAATAAAAATTTTCGGGGATAGTACCTGTGATCTGCCAAGAGAGATTCTTGACCGTTTTGACCTGGAAGTGATGCCGCTTCCGGTGAATATCGGGGACAGGCAGTATCTTGACGGCGTGGATGCCACACCGGAGGATATTTATCATTATTATGAGACGACTGGGAAAATGAGCAAGACAAGTGCGCCCAATGCCAACGATTATATTAATTTCTGGAAGCCATGGATCGATCAGGGGTATGAGGTGATCCATTTTCATATCAGTTCAGAAATTTCGGGCACCTATAATTCGGCCAGACTGGCGGCGCAGGAGCTGGGACATGCCTATCCCATCGACTCCCGTGTGCTTTCCACAGGTATCGGCCTGCTGATGCTGGAGGCATGTGATCTCCGCGATGAGGGCAGATCGGCCCGGGAGATTGTGGACATCATTGAGCAGCGCAAACAGAAATATCAGACGAGCTTTCTTGTGGATGTTATTGAATATTTATGGAAAGGCGGACGATGCAGCAGTATAGCGGCCCTTGGCGCGAACATTTTAAAGCTGAAGCCCCGTATCGACCTGGTGGACGGCAGGATGATCTCCACGAAAAAATACCGCGGAAAGACGGAGAAGTGCTTTGCGGCCTATGCCGATGATCTCCTTGCAGGGCGTGATGATATTAAACTGGACCGGATTTTTGTCACCCATTCCGGTATTGACCAAAAGATCATCGATCTGGCCGTGAACAAGGTTCGTGAGCATCAGCCGGGTGTAAAGGAGATTTTTGTCACAAAGGCCGGCTGTACGATTTCGTGTCACTGCGGGCCGGGAACGTTGGGTATACTGTTTTTATATAAATAGCTGGAAATGAACGATCAAAAACATTTTTTTGCGAAACAGTAAGGCATTTAAAGCAGATGAAACGAGAAAAGAGAGGTAAGGATTTTAAATGAAACGTTTTTGTGATCTGACGTATGAACGTCCGGATATGGAAGTATTTTTTAAACATGTAGACACATTTCTTGAACAGTTTCCCAAGGCCGGCGATTATGCAAAGGCTAAAGAACTGTACCTTAAGCTGTGCACTGAGCGGGATCATCTGGATACGATGAATACGGTAGCTGAGATACGCAATACCATCAATACGGCAGATGCATTTTATGAGAAGGAGATGGAATTTTTCTCGGAGGCCCTGCCAAAGGCAGAGCTTAAAATGAAAGCGGCGAATGAGCAGATTTTAGCCTCCCCGTTTGTTTCGGATTTTGAAGCGGAGTTTGGAACACTGCTTATCCAAAATATCCGCTGTGCCATCCGCCTGGCAGATGAGCGCAATATTGACAACCGTATTAAAGAGAGCCGCCTGACACAGCAGTATGCCAAGGCATCGGCGGTCTGCACGACGGTATTTCACGGGGAAACGGTTAATTTTTACGGACTTTTAAAATATATGCAGAGCACCGACCGCAGTTTAAGAGCCGAGGCGTTTAAGGCGTGGGCCGATCTTTATGAATCCGTGTCCGATGAGCTTGATTCGATTTATTCCGAGCTGATTAAGGTGCGCTGTGATATGGCCAAAACGCTTGGTTTTAAAGACTATATTGAGATGGCTTATATAAGCCGTGAGCGCTATGATTATGACCGCACAGATGTGGAACGTTTCCGCCAGCAGATTGTAGAAACAATCGTTCCGGTGTGCAGCGAGCTTTTCAGACAGCAGCAGGAGCGCCTTGGCATTGACCGGCTCCACTATTATGATGAGGCAATCATATTCCCGGAGGGAAATGCCGTTCCCCACGGTACGTCATCGGAAATGGTGGCATCCGCTTTGCAGATGTACCGGGAGCTGTCTAAGGAAACCGGCGAATTTTTTGAATTTATGGTACAGCACGGGCTTTTTGACCTGGAGACAAAGCCGGCGAAGCGCCAGGGCGGTTACTGTACGTTTTTGGCAGACTTTAAGGCGCCGTTTATTTTTTCAAACTTCAATGGCACAAGCGCCGATGTGGATGTGCTGACTCACGAAGCCGGCCATGCGTTTGAGGCTTACACTGCATCCAGGATTTACCCGCTGACGAGCCAGGTGTGGTCCACAACGGAGATCGATGAGATTCATTCCATGTCCATGGAATTTTTCACACATCCGTGGATGGAGAAGTTTTTCGGGGAAAATGCCGATAAGTACCGCTATGCTCATGCGGTTTCCGCGCTGACCGTTATTCCCTATATGGCCTGCGTTGACGAGTTCCAGCACAGAGTTTTTGAGGAAATGGCAGTCGATGCAAAGGTGCGCAGAAAAATCTGGCGCGAGCTGGAGAAAAAATATATGCCGTGGCGGGATTATGACGGCAACGCCTTTCTTGAGGACGGCGGCTTCTGGATGCAGAAACAGCATATTTTCCTCTTTCCGTTTTATTATATCGATTACGCGCTGGCTCAGATGGGTGCGTTTGAATTTTACGGAAAGATGAAAGCGGACCGTAAGAGCGCCTGGGAGGATTATTACCGTCTGTGCTGCGCCGGAGGAAGCAAAGGCTATTTTGAACTCCTTAAGGTGGCCGGCCTGAGCAATCCCTTCGAGCCGGGAACTGTGAAAAAGGTGATGGATTCCATAGGCGACGAGTTGACAAGGGGCCCGAAGTTATAATATAATACCATAAGCGTCCGCTGTTGCGGAGCATAATGGATTACACAAATATAAGGAAAAGGTGAGTTAAATGAGCATGTTAATGCAGGAATGGGAAAAGATTGTTACCCGGTACAGCAAGGATGCGGCATCTCAGCAGAAATTTTGGACAAACTATTATCTGAAGGAAAAAGAAGTCTATGAACAGATTTTATCCGGCCCTATTGAGGTGATCACAGGGACGGTGAAGGAGCTGGCAGATAAATACGGCATGGAGCCTGCGATTATGCTGGGCTTCCTGGATGGTATCAATGAAAGTATCAAAGAGCCGAACCCGATTGAGGACCTCGAAGAAGATACGACAGTTACTCTGGATATTGACCTTGAGCTTCTCTATAAAAACATGGTTGCGGCAAAGGCAGACTGGCTTTACAATCTTCCTCAGTGGGAGAAGCTGTTAAGCGAGGAACGCCGCAAGGAGCTCTATAAGGAGCAGAAGAGCTCCACAACGGTTGTTAAAGGCAAAAAGATCGGACGCAACGATCCCTGTCCATGCGGCAGCGGCAAAAAATATAAATTCTGCTGCGGACGCTAAGCGCGTATGAGCGTGTCCGTACACCAGGGTTCCCGCTGAAAGCGCGGGAGATTAAAAAAGATCGTAATGCAGGGGCTATTTCCTTTTAAAAAGCCCCTGCATTTTTTCTTGCATTTTACGGCGGCGCTGCTGCTGGTTATCCTTCACATAGCTTCCGTCTTCAAGGCGCAGGGCATCGCCTTCGCAGCATCCGGCAGGAAGCATGTTCTTTGGAACCGATACCATCGTTCCATCTTCTGTTTCACACAGGGCAAACGGGCCTTCAAAGCGGTCGATCGTGAGCATAGAATTTCCCTCCTTCATATTTGCAGTGTCAGTGTGCAGGGGGCAACACGCCGTAAATACCCGGCATTACACGGTTTAAGATGCGCTGTCCCTTGTACACCGGCGCTAAGCTTATTTTATATAATTTTTATGCGGCGGTCAACCGGTGCCGGGAGACTGCGCTTAAATATCCGCTGCCCTGCTGGGAACCTTTGCTGTGAGGCCTATGCTTCAGGCACTGCCTTGCTGTGAGGCCTATGCTTCAGGCACTGCCCTGCTATGGAGCTTATGCTTCAGGCGCTGCCTTGCTGCGGCTGACGGAAGAAACGTGCATTGAGCTTTAGGGCAGGATATGATAAACTTAAAGCATAACGCTGTATTATTCATTTAAGGAGGTCACACAATGTTTAACTGGGGTATTGTCGGAACAGGGAGTATTGCTCATAAATTTGCACAGACGGTTTATCAGATGAAGGATGAGGCATGTATTTACGGGATTGCCTCAAGAAACTACGGGAAAGCCTTTAAATTTGCCAGACAGAATCATGTGGTCAAAGCATTTGAAAGCTTTGAGCGCATGATCGCGGACCCGGCGCTGGATGCGGTCTATATTGCAGTGCCGCACCCGATGCACTGTGAATACGCTGTGGCAGCGATGAAGGCCGGGAAGCATGTGCTTTGCGAAAAACCGGTGGGGATGAATGCAGGGCAGGTGCAGTATATGATCGATACGGCATATGACAATAATGTGTTTTTGATGGAAAATATGGTGACACGTTTCCTTCCGGTGACCGCAAAGCTGCGTCAGTGGATCGACGACGGCGTCATCGGCGAGGTGCGTTTTATTGAGGGACATTATGGCTTTCCGGCGCAGGGCTTTCCGGATACCCGCTGGTTTAATAAAGCGCTCGGCGGCGGCGCTTTGCTGGATGTGGGCATTTATCCGCTCAGCTTTGCAACGATGATCCTTGGCTTTGATATTGAGGATATTCAGACGACAGCCTATATCGGAGAGGCACAAACCGATGAGCATCATGTCATTACCCTTGTATACCGGGGCGGCCGGCGGCTGGCGTCCTTAAGCGCCTCTGTCGTTTCCGATACAGGCAACGGGGCGATTATATCCGGAGAATACGGCAAGATCATGATCGATCATTTTACAAGCGGAGAGAAGGTCGTGCTTGTGAAAAATTTTGAGGAGCCGCAGACGGTTTATCTGCCCCATGAGGTCAATGGCTTTGAGTATTCCATCCGCGAGGCGATGCAATGCATCCGTGACGGCGAGCTGGAAAGCGCCCGGCTTCCGTGGGTCATAACGCTTGAAAATATGCGTATTATGGACCGTATACGCGGCATGTGGGGGCTGAAATATCCCTGTGAATAGCAAGGAGACTGTGGAGATAAAGGAAGGAGGCTGCTATGTTTGGTTATGTGACGGCCAATGAGCCGGAGCTTAAAATGAAGGAGTATCACGAGTATAAGGCGTATTACTGCGGCCTTTGCCATACATTAAAGAAAAACTATGGTTTTATCGGACAGATGACGCTGTCCTATGATATGACATTTCTTGTGATGCTGCTGACGAGTCTGTATGAATGTGAGCCGCAGATACTTGAGCATCGCTGCAAGGCTCATCCGGTCCGCCGGCAGAAGATGCTTGTCAATAAGTTTACAGAATATGCGGCAGATATGAATATGCTTTTATCCTATCATCATCTGATGGATGACTGGAAGGATGAGGGCAGCCGGTCAGCCTGTGCCGGCGCCGGCGTGCTGCGCCACACTTATAAAAAGCTGAATAAAAAATATCCGCACAAGAGCCGCGCCATGGCATACTGGCTGCACCGTCTCCATGAGCTCGAGGAAAAAGATGAGAAAAGCATTGACCGGGTTGCCGGCTGCTTTGGAAAGCTCATGGAATGTCTTTTCGTATACCAGAAGGACGGATGGACGGATATTCTTAAGCGCATGGCCTTTTTCCTCGGGAAATTTATCTATATCATGGACGCCTTTGACGATGTGGAAAAGGATATAAAAAGCGGCAGCTATAATGCTTTGAAGCGCCGGTTTGGACACGAAAATTTCACAGAAGAATGTAATTTCATGTTGAATATGATGATGGCAGAGTGTACAATAGAGTTTGAAAAATTGCCCTGCATACAGGATGCGGAGATTTTACGCAACATTTTGTATGCCGGAGTCTGGAAAAAGTTTGACAAAAAAGCAGAAGCAAAGGAAGGAAGTATTGAATGATTTCAGATCCATATAGCGTGCTCGGTGTCTCACCGGATGCATCTGACGAGGAAGTTAAGAAGGCGTACAGAGCTCTGAGCAGAAAGTATCACCCGGATTCTTATAATGACAATCCGCTTGCGGACCTGGCGGAGGAAAAGTTTAAGGAGGTACAGGATGCCTATAAGCAGATCATGGATGAGCGCGAGCGGGGCGGCTCCCGCGGCGGCTATACCGGCGGCAGCTATCAGTCGTCCGGCGATTCCAGTGTAGAGCTCACGGCGGCAGGAAATTTTATTAATAACGGCCGTTACCGGGACGCCTTAAATGTTTTAAACGGCATCCGCAATCGCGATGCACGCTGGTATTATTACAGTGCCGTGGCCAACGCCGGGATCGGCAATAACATCCAGGCGATGAATGATGCCAACCAGGCTGTGAACATGGACCCGGGCAATCCGGAATACCGTAATTTCTTAAATCAGATGCAGTGGCGTTCCAACCGCTATCAGGGCGCCGGACAAAATTACGGCGGCCGTCCGCCGATGAGCACCGGGAACTGCTGCTGTGATCTGTGGATCGCAGATACCTGCTGTGAATGTATGGGAGGCGATCTGTGTTCATGCATGTAAATGCAAAAAAAATTGCGTTTTTAGGACTGCTGCTGGCAGTGGCCATGGTATTGACGCTCGTTGGCGGTTACTTTGATCCAAGCACCTTATTTTTTATGGCTGCCGCCGCTTTCTGTACCGGCATTGCGGTGCGGGAGTGCGGTCTTTATCCGGGATTTGCGTTTTTGATCGCCGGAATACTGCTGGCCTTTTTTCTGGCGCCGAATAAGCTCTATATCATTACTTATGGCGGTATGAGTCTTTATATTTATGTGCGGGAGCTGGCCTTTGAGAAGATCGCGGATGCGCGCCGGCTCACGCACCGCACCGCTCTTTTCTGGGTGGTTCGCTATGTGATGTTTAACATCATGTATATCCCGGTTTTATTCCTGCTGCCAAAGCTTATTTATCCGGGTGATTTAAGTCCCGTGATCCTGGCCGTCCTGATCATTGGCGCACAGATCGTTCTTTTTATTTATGACCGGGCTTACGATTACTTTCAGGCGGTCATGTGGAGCCGCCTGCGCAGGCAGCTTAGGCTGTAACTGTGACTTTAAGCCCGGATGCGGTTCGGGCACAGAAATTGCAGTCAAGTGAAAAAATTGCGGCAAAGCGCGGATGAACGCGTTTTGGGGAGGTAAAAGCGATGGATTATAAAGGTTTTTTTGGTGACGGACAATGGTACAAAGGCAATCTTCACTGCCATACAACGGTTTCGGACGGCAGCCTGACACCGGAAGGGGTTGTGGAGCTGTATAAAAGCCATGGTTATGCGTTTCTGGCCATCAGCGATCATAATATTTACACCGATTTTGGGAGCCGCTTTGACAGTGAGGACTTTGTGATCCTGCCGGCGGTGGAGGCTGCGGCGCTGCTTGTGGATGAGAAGGACTGCTGGCTTAAGACCCATCATATTCACGGTATTTTAGCGCCGGAAACTGCACCGGAGACACCGGTGATCGGTCACATGGAGGAAATCCCTTTAAGAGTTTTTCGTGGTCAGTGGGACGGCGCCTTAGAAGCACAGAAGCTGTCCGATGATCTGCGCGCCCGGGGATGTATTACGATCTATAATCATCCGATCTGGTCACGGGTTCGTGAGAGTGAGTTCATCCATACGTCCGGACTGACTGCTCTGGAAATTTTTAATTATAATACGGTGAATGAAAGCGGGACCGGTTATGATACAACCTACTGGGACACAATGCTGCGCGAGGGCAAAAAAATATGGGCGGTTGCTTCCGATGATAATCACAATGCCGGACAGTTTGAGGATTCCTGCGGCGGATTTATCGTTGTTAAAGCGGAAGCGCTCACAAGAAAGGACATTACCCAGGCGATCGTGGATGGGAACTATTATTCTTCCAGCGGTCCGGTTATTTATGACTGGGGCATCCACGACCAGGTCGCTTATGTGACGTGCAGTCCTGTGGAGCGTGTTAACTTTATTGCCGGAAACTATATTGGCGCAGGGGCAACGGTGCTCAGCGAGGATGGGACCGACCGTGTGGATTATGCACTCTGGAGGATGCGCGGCGATGAGACGTATGTGCGTGTTGAATGTGTAGATGCATCGGGGAAAACGGCGTGGAGCAATCCGATTTTTCTCAGACCATGAGTTTTATAAAGACAGAGCGGTGTTTTTACCGTGATATTAAAAATACAGTATAAAAAAGGGAGGGCCCGGAGTGAAAGCTCCGGGCCCCTTACTATGTATGAAAATTTTACAAAACTTTACAAAAGCTTATCAGAAATCAATATCTTCTCCGTAGAAGCAGGCTTTTAAAAGCTTTTCCATATCTTCCTGGGAAGGCGTTCTTGGATTGGAACCGGTACATGCATCGCCGATGGCCAGTGTGGCAACCTCAGGCAGCTTATCCATAAATTCCTTCTCGTCAATGATGCCGCCTTCATAGTCTTTGATACATTTTGGAATATCCAGTGCTTCATTCATTGCCTTGATCTCTGCAACAAGAGCAGCGACCTTTTCTTCGGTTGTCGCTCCGCCAAGGCCGATGAAATCAGCGATCTGAGCATAGCGGACAGCGGCTTCTTCAACCTTTGCATTATACTGGATTACCCGCGGAAGATACATGGCGTTGGCACAGCCGTGCACGATATGTCCGCCGCTGTATGCAGCGCCGGTCTTGTGCGCCATGGAATGAACAATGCCTAAAAGGGCGTTGGAGAAGGCCATACCAGCAAGGCACTGAGCATTGTGCATACGGTCGCGCGCATCCATATCCCCGTCATAAGACTTTTTAAGGTCATTGTGGATCATCTTGATCGCATGAAGCGCCAGAGGGTCCGTATAATCACAGTGCAGTGTGGACACATAAGCCTCGATGGCGTGAGTCAGAGCGTCCATTCCAGTATGGGCTGTAAGCTTCTTTGGCATAGTTTCCGCAAGCTGAGGATCAACGATAGCGACATCCGGCGTGATATTAAAGTCTGCCAGAGGATATTTGATGCCTTTGGTGTAGTCTGTGATGACACTAAACGCAGTGACCTCCGTAGCTGTACCGGAAGTGGAAGGGATCGCACAGAAACGGGCCTTCTGGCGCAGTGTGGGGAAGGAGAATGGTGTAATGAGGTCCTCAAAGGAGGTTTCCGGATATTCGTAAAATGCCCACATTGCCTTTGCCGCATCGATGGGTGAGCCGCCGCCCATAGCCACGATCCAGTCCGGTTCAAATTCCTGCATCATTTTTGCGCCCTTCATAACAGTGTCAACACTTGGGTCTGGCTCAACATTTTCAAAAAGAGCGACCTCCATACCGGCTTCTTTTAAATAGCCAACAGCCTGATCTAAAAATCCAAAACGCTTCATGGAACCGCCGCCGACAACAATGATGGCTTTGTGTCCCTTTAAATTTTTAAGCTCTGCAAGAGCTCCTTTTCCGTGATATAAGTCTCTTGGTAATGTGAAACGTGCCATAATTTCATTCCTCCAAATGAAGTTGAATTGATATTTTTTTAACAGTATTTATTATAGTCGGAAACGGAAATTTTTCAATAGGTTTTTGTGAAAAAAATAACGAAAACAGAAAGTTTGTAAAAAACCCCGATTTTCTGTACGATTTTTACGGAATATCGGGCATCTCTCACAAACAGACGATGGGAGGAAACGTTGCTTCTGTAAAAGCTAGCAAGCCTGGAAAATGCATGCTTTCCTCTGCGGCGACACGGGAAAAGCAAAATTTCCAGGCTCATATAGCAGTTTACTTAGTTAAGATTATATCAAACACAGAGCCGGTGCAGATCATCAAAAAAGGCCGGATAAGAGATGCGGATGCAGTCGGCGCCTTGAATGTCCGTGATTCCATCACTGTTGATGGCGGCGATGGCGGCAGACATGGCCACACGGTGATCGTAATGACTGTCAATAACGGCTCCGTGAAGCGGTTTTCCGCCATGGATGATCATGCCGTCGTCGGTGGCTTCAATATCGGCGCCCATGGAGGAGAGCACCTGGACCATGACATCGATGCGGTTGGATTCTTTAACCTTTAGTTCCTGGGCATCGCGGATGACGGTCGTACCGTCGGCGAAGCAGGCAAGTACGGCAATGATGGGAATTTCATCGATCAGTGTCGGTATAAGCTCGCCTTCAATGACGGTACCTTTTAGGGCAGAAGCGGTGATGGTCAGATCGGCTGTAAGCTCACTGCCTTCCGTTCGGATATTTTCACGGCGGATATTGGCGCCCATGGCGTCACAAACGCGCAAAATGCCATCGCGGGTCGGGTTGATGCCGACATTTTTTATCGTAATGGAGCCATGCTCCGCAAGCAGGCCGGCTGCGATAAAGTAGGCGGCAGAAGAAATGTCTCCGGGCACGCAGATTTCCTGAGCGAAAAGCTCATGGGCGGGCTTGATGGATGCGGTAAAGCTGCCGTCATCATTTTTAGTGCTGGAAATATCTGCGCCAAATGCCGACAGCATCAGCTCCGTATGGTTTCTGGACAGTGCCGGTTCCAGGACAGATGTGGGGGAGTCGGCGTAGAGTCCGGCCAGAAGAACAGCGGATTTGACCTGAGCTGAGGCAACGGGAGAGCGGTAGGCGATCCCGTGAAGCGGCGCGCCGGTAATGATAAGCGGGGCACAGCCATTGTGATTCTGGCTTTCAATATGAGCGCCCATCATGGACAGAGGGGTAATGATGCGTGCCATGGGACGTTTCTGGATCGATGCATCACCGGTCAGGATGGTTGTGAATGGCTGTGCTGATAATATACCGGAAATCAGCCGGGTTGTTGTGCCACTGTTGCCGGCGTCCAAAACGCTTTTGGGCGCTTTAAGGCCGTAAAGCCCCCTGCCGTGAATACGCACGGTATTTGCAGCCGTGTCATTTTCAACCGGCACCCCAAGTGACTCAAAGCAGGCAATGGAGGACAGACAGTCCGCACCCTGCAGGAAATTGTGCACAACCGTTGTTCCTTTAGCTAAAGCCGCGAACATGACGCTCCGGTGGGAAATCGATTTATCTCCCGGCACGGTAATCTCGCCGTTTAAGCGGTGAATTTTCTGTAATTTCATAGGATTAAATTCCTTTCATGGACAGTGGATCAAATTTTTTCATGATAGTGGATTAAATTCTTTCATGATAATGGATTAATGTATTTCATGGATAATGAATTAATTTCTTTCATGAACCGTATAGTGGAACTTTCTTAAGTGGGCGGCCGCCTTCTGGGCGGCATCCTCCTCATAAAACTCGATGCGCAGGGCGCCCTCCTGAAACTCCCGGTTATGGACAATGCCGATATTTTTAATGCTGATGCCGTTTGTCGCAAGAATGGTAGCAATCGTGGCAATAGCGCCGGATTCGTCGATGAGCTCCACATAGATTTCATAGAGCGGGCGGATACTGCCCTTGGCCTTTGATCTGGGTATGGAGTCCCGGTAATCCTTGGCCGCGGCAAAAAAGCCTTGCAATGCTTTTTGATCATCAAGGTCGATCGCCCGGGCAATATTTTGAAGACTGTGGATGTAGTCGTTTAGTGTGTCCAGCAGATTCTCACGGTTTTCGTTACAAATCTGCTGCCACATAACCGGCGAGGAGGAGGCAATCCGGGTAATATCCTTAAAACCTCCGGCTGCCAGCATGCGCATCGTTTGCTCCTCGTCATCGGAATCTTTCACGAGATTGACCAGCGTGTAGGCGATAATATGAGGCAGGTGACTGATTGCCGCGGTGATCTGGTCATGCCGGCGGTCGTTTAACAGAACCGGAAGGGCACTGATCGATGACACAAGGCGGGTCAGAGCATCGGTCGCCCCGGCCGGTACGCCTGCACATGGCGTTAAAATATAGTAGGCATTTTCCAGCAGACGGTCGCTGGCGCTGGCATAGCCGCTTTTTTCCGAGCCGGCCATGGGATGACCGCCGATAAAGCGGTTTTCCAGCTGCAGCTGGGAAACCGCTTTGTGGATGGGGGATTTTACGCTGCCCACATCGGTAAAAATACAGTCTTTGCGGGCTATATCTTTTAATATTTTGAGATTTTGAACATTAAAATTGACCGGGGCGCATAAAAATATAATATCGCATTGGGAAAAGCCCGTTGAAAGCGTATCGTGGGCCTGATTGAGCGTACCGTCGGACAGCGCTGCCGTGAGACTGTTTCTGTCGGTATCGAAGGCAATGATATGCATATCCGGGTGCACCCGGCGGACAGCCCTGGCGATGGAACCGCCGATGAGCCCCAGGCCGGCGAAGCCGATCGTTTTAATTGTCATGTAAAAACTTCCTTTCCCCGGCAAAGGCTCATTCGTGCCCATACCTTATACAGGCTGATCATAACGAATATGCCGCGCACAGCGCGGCATGACCACGAATGAAAGCCGATGACCGGTTTTCATAGTAAAATGTTAGCATTGAAGGGGGAAAAAAGCAATAAAAAATTACAGTGAGAAAATAGTGTAACAATTCAGTTGGCTAATTTAACCAAAAGTATTGAAAAAGTTCTGTGAATTTAGTAAAATGTATACATGGTTTTCATCCTGAGGATGGAGCTGAACAAAAACAGTATTGGAGGAATATGACATGAAGGTATACAAGACTCAGGACATTCGCAACGTCGCAATTTTAGGACATGGTGGCTGTGGCAAGACGACGCTTGTTGAGGCAATGGCATATGCCGCCGGTGTGACCAGCCGGCAGGGAAAGGTTGACGATGGCAACACACTTAGTGATTACGATAAAGAAGAAATTCGCAGAAAGTTTTCAATCAGCACCACAGTGATCCCAATTGAATGGGAATACTGGAAGATCAATCTTTTAGATACCCCGGGCTATATGGACTTTGTCGGCGAGGTTGAGGAAGCGCTCTCAGTGGCCGATGCCGCCATTATTGTCGTATCGGCAAAGGCAGGCGTGGAAGCGGGAACGATCCGCGCATGGAATTACTGCGAAAAATATGGTATCCCCCGTACGTTTTTCGTGACGAATATGGATGATGAGCATGCCGACTATATGAATGTCGTGCAGCAGCTCCGTGAGCTTTACGGCAAGAAGATCGCTCCGTTCCATCTGCCGATCAAGGAGGACGGAAAGTTTGTCGGTGCGGTTAATGTCGTAAAGATGGAAGGCCGCCGCTTTACATCCAGCGGGAAATGGGAGAAGCGGGATATTCCTTCGGATATTCAGGATGAGCTTGATACCTGCCGTGAGGCTTTGCTTGAAGCTGTCGCTGAGACGAGCGAGGAGCTGATGGATAAGTATTTTGGCGGTGAAGAGTTTACTCTCGATGAGATCATTGATGCGCTGCGTATTAATGTCAATGAGGGCAGCGTTGTCCCGGTTCAGTGCGGTTCCGGTCTGTTAGGCTATGCAACGGCGAACCTGATTACAACCTGCGTGGAGTTTCTCCCGTCGCCGATGCGTGATCACATCAAGATTTTCGGAAAGGACCCGAGAACGGATAAAGAATACAACGTGGACTATGACTCCAGACGTCCGTTTTCAGCATATGTATTTAAGACAATCGTTGACCCGTTTATCGGCCGCTACTCGCTTGTGAAGGTATGCTCCGGCGAGCTTAAAAACGATTCTGTAATCTATAATTATGATAAAGATACTGAGGAAAAGATGTCCAAGCTCTTTGTGATGCGCGGCAAGGAAGTGATCGAAGTGCCTGAGCTTAAGGCCGGCGATATTGGCGCCATTGCGAAGCTGAGCAATACGGCTACCGGCGATACGCTTTCCTTAAAGTCCGATCCGCTGGTGATCGACCGGATGGAAATGTCTGCACCGTATACATATAAGCGCTATGCCGCCAAGAATAAGGGCGATGAGGATAAGGTTTCCCAGGCATTGTCCAAGATGATGGAAGAAGACCTGACACTGCGTACATTTAATGATGCGGAAAATCATCAGTCGCTGCTATACGGTATCGGCGATCAGCATCTGGATGTTGTTGTGAGCAAGCTTTTTGCAAAATATAAAGTGGAGATCGTTCTCTCCAAACCGCGTATTCCTTACAGAGAAACGATCCGCAAAAAGGTTTCTGTACGCGAGAAATATAAGAAACAGTCCGGCGGGCATGGCCAGTACGGTGATGTTGCTATGGAATTTGAGCCATCCGGCGATCTTGAGACGCCTTATGTATTTGCAGAGCGGGTTGTGGGCGGCGCTGTGCCGAAAAACTACTTCCCGGCAGTTGAAAAGGGTATTGCAGAATCTGTAAACCGCGGGCCATTGGCCGGCTATCCGGTTGTGGGCGTGAAGGCAACGCTTTTTGACGGCTCCTACCATCCGGTAGATTCTTCGGAAATGGCTTTTAAGACCGCTGCAAAGCAGGCCTTTAAGAGTGCCTTTGTTCAGGCTTCTCCGGTCATCCTTGAGCCGATTGCATCGCTGAGTGTATATGTGCCGGACAGCTATACCGGTGATATTATGGGCGACCTTAATAAGCGCAGAGGCCGTGTCCTTGGCATGAATCCTGCGGAATTTGGCCGCACGGAGATTGTTGCGGATATTCCGATGGCAGCGCTTTACGGCTACTCCACAGACCTTCGTTCCATGACCGGCGGACGCGGCGATTTCGCCTACTCCTTCAGCCGTTACGAGCAGGCTCCGTCAGATGTTCAGGAAAAGGTTATCGAGGAAAGTAAAAAGGAAGAAGAATAAAAATGAGCCGAAGTCTTTAAAGACCGGTTTAAGCGTCACAATAAAATATTCATACCCCTTTAAAGCGGGGACAGCAAAGCCACAGAGCCGCAGCCCTGTGGCTTTGCTGTGAGCACTTAACGCGGCCAAGCCGAAGGCGCGGGCCAGGTTTAGTGCGAACGCACATCACGACCCTTGGCGCGGCCAAGCCAAAGGCGCAGGCCAGGTTTAGTGGAGTGATTTTAGATTTAGAAAGGACGGATTGCTATGGGAACTGCACATAATGAAGCGCCGGAAGGCGCCATTGCAAAAACTGTTTTGATGTCGGGAGATCCCCTGCGTGCAAAATATATCGCCGAGACATATCTTGAAGCGCCGGTGCAGTTTAATTCGGTGCGCAATATGCTTGGCTTTACCGGACAATATAAAGGAATACCGGTATCTGTGATGGGCTCCGGCATGGGGATGCCAAGTATCGGAATTTATTCGTACGAGCTGTATAAGTTTTACGGCGTCAAAAATATTATCCGTATCGGCAGTGCCGGGGCATATTGTGATGCATTGGATGTGCTGGATATTGTGCTTGTAGAGAGTGCATGGAGCGAATCGACGTTCGCTCTGGCTCAGGCCGGTGTGCACGGGGATATTCAATATCCAAGCGCAGCTTTAAATGCACATATTCAGACAGCGGCAAAACTGCTCGGACAAAAGCTTGCGGCCTGCCGGGTACATTCCAGTGATGTTTTTTATCATGAGCCCCAGGTTGGCAGCTACGAAAAATTTTATAAAGAGCATCAGTGCGCCTGTGTGGAGATGGAGAGCTTTGCGCTGTTCCACAATGCAAAAATCCTCGGAAAGCAGGCCGCGTGTCTGCTGACGATCTCGGATTCATTCGTGAACCATCGTGAACTGTCGGCGAAGGAACGGGAAACCTCATTTGACGGTATGATGCGCATTGCCCTTGAAGCAACGCGGCTGTGCGGTTAGCGTGAGAAGGCAGATAGCAGGGCAGTAAAAAGGAGGATAGTATGGCAGTAAAAATTAACGGAATCAATCATGTCGCCATCAGTGTAGCTGATTTTGAAGAAAGCATTGCATGGTATGCGCGTGTTTTTGGATTTAAAGTGATCGACCGGTCCGAAATTCCGGGAACGGGTATTTTGGTCGCCCATATGCAGGGGCCGGGGTTTCAGATGGAAATTTTTTGCGCACCGGATTCAAATCCGCTTCCGCCTCAGCGCAGGATTCCCAATGAAGATTTAAAAACTCAGGGAAACAAACATTTTTCTTTTGGTGTCAGAGATGCACACCAGGTGAAAGACGAGCTGGAGGCAATGGGCGTGGAAATCGCTTTAGTAGCGGAGGTAGATGGCACCTATGGTGTATTTATCCGTGACAATACAGGCAATCTGATCGAAATTTTTGAAGAGGGCGTGTATGTACCCGGGCAGGAGGGAGATGGGACCGATTGAAATATCGCCGTATATTTACGATCGTTATCGATTCTTTTGGCATTGGCGCCATGGCGGATGCTGCAAATTATGGTGATGAAGGCGCGGATACGCTTGGGCATATTGATGAGCATATGCCGGAATTTCATATTCCGAATCTGATGGCGCTTGGACTTGGACGGCTGCATCCGGTGCGCCATGCTTTGGCACAAAAACAGCTGCCTTGCTGCTGTGCCCGGATGAATGAGGCCAGCACCGGCAAAGATACAATGACCGGGCACTGGGAATTAATGGGCCTTCGGGTCCGTCAGCCCTTTTTGACATTTACGGAGCATGGCTTTCCTGATGCGCTTATTGCAGCATTGGAGGATGCAACCGGACACAAGGTAATCGGAAACCGGGCGGCCAGCGGCACGGCAATCATTGAGGAATTAGGTGAAGAACATCTGCGTACCGGTGCGATGATTGTTTACACATCTGCGGATTCGGTGCTGCAAATTGCAGCCAGCGAGGAAACCTTTGGCTTAAAGGAACTGTACCGGTGCTGTGAGATTGCCAGAGCACTGACAATGAAGCCGGAGTGGAAGGTCGGACGTGTGATCGCCCGGCCATTTGTCGGAAGCCAAAAAGGAAAGTTTGTGCGGACGGCCAATCGTCACGATTACGCATTGAAGCCTTTTGGCCCTACGGTTCTTAATTATTTGAAGGATGCCGGTTACACAGTTATTGGTATTGGAAAGATCAATGATATTTTTGCAGGGGAGGGCATTACCCGGGCGATGCGTTCAAAAAGCAGCGTTCACGGGATGGAACAGACGCTGGAGGTTATGTCTGAAGATTTTTGCGGCCTTTGCTTTGTAAATCTTGTAGATTTTGACGCCCTATGGGGACACCGGCGCAACCCGCAGGGCTATGGCCGGGAGCTGGAGCGCTTTGATGAAGCGCTTGGCTTTGTTTTGACGGCGCTTAAACCGGATGATCTTTTGATGATTACCGCAGATCACGGCAATGATCCAACATTTAAAGGAACCGATCACACCCGGGAACAGGTGCCGCTGCTTATGTACAGTCCGTCGATGAAGGAGGGCTGCCGCCTTAAGGATACACAGGGCTTTGGCGTCGTGGCTTCGCTGATCGCATCTGATTTTGGAGTAGCGGTGCCCGGGGAATGTACGGGAGATGCAGCGGAGGCGATGCGCTTTCTGTTTGCTTAAGCCATGTCCTTTCTTGCTTTTATGCAATAAAAATGATAGAATAAAGCGAATAAACATAAGGAAGGGACTTTATTGCGATGACGATTTATGAATTTGCCGAATATATTGCTAAAAAGACGGACGCGATCATTGCCCGCAGATATGGGATAACAGAGATTGAAGTGACCGGAAGCGAGGCAGCGCCCACACTCCATATTGTTAATCGTGAGTTTAATATCGATCAGACCGTACCTGTGGAAGGGCCTTACAAGGATTTCGAGGCAAATAAGGAAACAGAGGCTGATACTTATGCTGAGGCACTGGCGTTTGAGGTAGAGTATGCCATGTTTGATGCGCTGATCTTAAACCATGATGTTTCCAGATATAAGGATTTTAAGACCGCAGGAGAGCTGCTGCATACAAAGCTTTTGGATGTGGACCGCAGCAGCGGCATTATGGAAGGCGCGCTTGGCCGGAAGGTGGATGATTACAGTGTGATGGTTTTGTACATCCATGACGGTCATACAAAAACCTTTGTCAACGAAGAACTGGTAAAAGCCTGGGGCGTGCGTCCGGCTGCGCTGTTTATTAAGGCTTCAGAAAATTCAGGAACGTACAGCGCGTAGAAGTAGTAAAAGACTGTCGCGATGCTGCAAAATGGCATTGCCGGGATGGCAAACGGACGGCAGTGCAGGAAGAAGTTTTGAGTAAACAGTTGACAAACGGCTGCGTTGTGATAAAATAAATCCGTAACAAAATCTTTTAAAGGCAATGACGAGGAGTATTAAGAGTCCCGCTCATTTCAGAAAGCTGCCGGAAGATGCGAGGCAGTATGAGAAGCTCCCAACTCGCCTCCAAGCCTTGCGGGTGAAGTGGCTGTCCATGGTAGTCCGCAGCGGTTCATCCCCGTTACAGGATGGATGAGTGTGCCGGGTTTTTCCGGCAAAGCAGAGTGGTACCGCGGAAACGGAATAAAAGTTAAAGGATTCCCTTTCGTCTCTGAAGCAAAAAAAGAGCTTTCAGGGGCGGAAGGGCTTTTTTATTGCATAGGAAACGGCGTTCCTATGCAATAAAAAAGCTCCGCTTAAGATGCGCACGCGCGCGATAAGAAAATTGCCGCTTTAGCGACCGCGCTTGGCGCGGGAGTTCCGCCTGCGGAACTCTTTGTATATGCTGCTACGCCGTACAATAGGAAAAGTGCTGCCGAAGCGGCCGTGCCTGGCGCTTAAGCCGTGCAGGCGGAACGCTTTGTTCTATCCGCGGGTCAAAATATAAGAAAGGAAAATAATCATGGCAAAACCTTACAATCACAAAGTGATCGAGAAAAAATGGCGTGACCGCTGGGAAGAAAAGCCGGTCAATGTCAATGACGGCAAAAAGCCCAAATATTACTGCCTGGATATGTTCCCATATCCTTCCGGCAACGGCCTCCATGTAGGACACTGGAGAGGCTATGTCATTTCAGATGTATGGAGCCGTTATAAAATGCTTAACGGTTACTATGTTATTCATCCTATGGGCTGGGATGCGTTTGGACTTCCGGCGGAAAACTATGCCATTAAAATGGGCGTGCATCCGGAAAAGTCCACCGCAGAAAATGTGGCAAATATCAAACGCCAGATCAAGGAGATCGCGGCTGTCTATGACTGGGATATGGAGGTTAATACAACGGACCCCAATTTCTATAAATGGACCCAGTGGATTTTTGTAAAAATGTTTAAAGCCGGACTGGCTTATGAGAAGGAGATGCCAATCAACTGGTGTCCGTCCTGTAAGACCGGTCTTGCCAATGAAGAAGTTGTCAACGGTAAATGTGAGCGCTGTGGTGCGGATGTGACGAAAAAGAATCTGAAGCAGTGGATGCTCAAGATTACGAAATATGCAGACCGCCTGTTAAACGACCTGGATAAGCTGGACTGGCCTGCAAAGGTAAAGAAGATGCAGACCGACTGGATCGGCAAGTCCTACGGTGCAGAGATCGACTTTGCCGTTGATGGACGCGATGAAAAGATTACCGTATACACCACGCGCCCGGATACACTTTACGGTGCAACCTTTATGGTACTTGCCCCGGAACATGCTCTGGCTAAATCCCTGGCTACTGATGAGACACGTCAGGCTGTGGAGGACTATATTTACCAGACATCCTTAAAATCCTCCGTGGATCGTTTGCAGGACAAGGAAAAGACCGGTGTATTTACCGGAAGCTATGCCATCAATCCGTTAAATAATGCCAAAGTGCCCATCTGGCTGTCTGACTATGTGCTGGCAGACTATGGTACCGGTGCCATCATGTGCGTGCCTGCCCATGACGACCGTGACTTTGAATTTGCCACAAAATTTAATATACCGATCGTCCAGGTCATCTCTCCGGACGGCAAGGAAAATCCAAATCTGACCGAGGCCTATACAGAATCGGGTATTGTCATTAATTCCGGCGAGTGGACAGGGATGGATTCCGCTGTCTTAAAGAAGGAAGCGCCTGAGATTATTGAAAAGCGCGGTATCGGCAAAAAGACAACCAACTTTAAGCTGCGCGACTGGGTATTCTCCCGCCAGCGCTACTGGGGAGAGCCGATTCCGATCGTTCACTGCCCGAAGTGCGGCTGTGTTCCGGTACCTGAGGATCAGCTGCCGCTGCTTTTGCCGGAGGTTGAGAGCTATCAGCCGACCGGTACCGGCGAATCTCCGTTAGCAGCTATTGATGAGTGGGTCAACACGACCTGTCCGTGCTGCGGCGGCCCTGCCAAGAGAGAGACCAATACCATGCCTCAGTGGGCCGGTTCGTCCTGGTATTTCCTTCGGTATGTGGACAACAAAAACGACAAGGAGCTTGTTTCCAGAGAAAAAGCAGACAAGTATCTCCCTGTGGATATGTATATCGGCGGTGTGGAGCATGCGGTGCTGCATTTGCTTTACTCAAGATTTTATACAAAATTTTTATATGATATTGGCGTGATTGATTTTGACGAGCCGTTTATCAAGCTGTTCAATCAGGGAATGATTACCGGAAAGAACGGTATCAAGATGAGCAAATCCAAGGGCAATGTCATTTCCCCGGATGATCTTGTACGGGATTATGGCTGCGATTCTTTAAGACTGTATGAGCTGTTTGTAGGACCGCCGGAACTGGATTCCGAGTGGGACGACCGGGGAATCGAGGGCGTTTACCGTTTCATCAACCGCTACTGGAATATGGTAATGGATAATAAAGATAAAAATGTGGCGCCTACAAAAAATATGCTCAAGCTCCGTCATAAGATGATTTATGACATTTCCACCCGCCTGGAACAGTTTAGCTTAAATACGGTTATTTCCGGCTTTATGGAATATACGAATAAGCTTACGGATCTGGCGAAAAAAGAAGGCGGCATTGACAAAGAGACGCTGGAGGTGGCTGCCATCCTCATTGCGCCGTTTGCACCGCATCTTGGCGAGGAGCTCTGGGAGCAGCTTGGACATGACAACAGTGTGTTTGATAATCAGTGGCCAAGTGCAGACGAAGATGCTATGAAGGATGACGAAGTCAATATTGCGGTTCAGATTAACGGCAAGGTGCGCGCGGTCATTCAGCTTCCGGCAGATATTTCCAAAGACGATGCTCTGGCTGCGGGTAAGGAAGCGGTTGCAGCAAAGCTGACGGGCAATATCGTGAAAGAGATTTATGTGCCCGGAAAGATTATTAATATTGTGCAAAAATAATTGAGAAGAAATTCTCACAACAGAAGAAAGTACTTGAAAATATTGAAAAGTTGGCTTGAAATCAAGGTTTGCAGACATTTTTCTTCAAAGAAAAGACATCTATCGGCTTTGCGTTGCCGGACAGCCGATAGGCAATCGGATAGGGGAAGATTCCTTCCCCTACCCGATCATCGCGATGCCTCGCTCATCTCGCGGCATTGCCGCAGATAGGGCATAATATCCATTCTGTTTTATTTAAAACCTTTGTCCTTTGGCCTATTTGGATTTTTGCTTGTTCAAAAGTATTGCACATATCATTACTGCCGCACAGAATACAAGAATGAAGTACCATAGATTTTCAAGGCAAAAACCATGATCTAACATCAATCGGTATCCCCAGGAAGCGGGGAAAATACGCCCTATGGCTTCAAGAAAATCGGGCAGCAAGTCGATAGGGAACATGATTCCCGAAAGTATAATCGAGGGTAAAAACACAAGCTGTGCTATCATTGTCAGCTTTGCCTGATTTTTTACAGCCAATCCTAAGATACCTCCAATGCTCAGCGACACAATGATGTATATGGCAAGCGCAGGGAAGAAAAAGGGCAGCTGTACTGGCAAAGCCGCCTCAAACAGTATCGGGGCAAGCAGTAATATAATGGCACAGCTAATCATCAAATGCACAAATGCAGAAAGGAACATTGTAACAAGACCTAAATATAAAGGTACTCCATTTGCTTTATAAACCTTTTTTACATCACTTCCATAAGTTTCAA
>CASFBR010000110.1 GCA_949292795.1 uncultured Eubacteriales bacterium | reverse complement strand
GGCGCCCACGCTTCCCCCAGATTGACGCAGGCGTACACTGCCTGCGGATTCTGCTGTGTCATCCTCCAGAAGGAAAATTTCACTATGCCCGGAGTGTTGGCTCCTACCCCTAACTCCCAAAATAAAATGTGCTGATTTTGGTGCTGTCGGATGAAATCTTCATAACGATTGAAGGCGGCATGCCAGCCTTCGTCCTCTACAAAAGTCATATCGCAGCGCAGGTTCATCGTCATGGGAGCACCGCATACCGGGCATTTGGGGATCAGCGCAGTGGGGATTTTCATATCCTGTTGTTCTGCCGCCATCTGCCGGACAGTTTCTTCATTATCATAGGTTTTTTGGTGACAGGGCTTGGAACATTGCCACAGGCCATAATCTCCCTGCGTATAAAACAGGTGCTTCTTATCAAAACCGGCAAGCTGAAACTGATGGTCTACATTGGTGGTCAGGACAAAATAATCTCTATCTTTTACCAGCTCCAGCAAATCGCTGTAAGGCTTTCCCACGCCTGCTTCATAGCGGTTCAGCAAGATCTGGCGGCTCCACCACGCCCAGTATTCCTCCGGCGTATCATAGGGATAGAAGCCGCCGGAATACATATCGTGAAATCCGTATTTCTGTTCAAAATCGGCGAAATGCTTTCGGAACCGTTCCCCGCTGTAGGAAAAACCCGCCGATGCGGACATCCCTGCCCCCGCGCCGATCACAATCGCATCGGCGGTTTGGATCTCCCGCTTCAGCTTTTCAATTTGCCCCGAGTAATTTGCGGTAGATGTTGAGATCGGTTTCCTTAAATACATTGAATATCACCTCGATTTTGCTCTGTGTATGCTTCTTGTAGTCTTTTACAGTTTGAATGGCAATTTCCGCCGCCTTTTCATTCGGAAAGCAAAATTCACCGGTAGAGATGCAGCAGAACGCAATGCTTTTGATGCTGTTTTGCTCGGCCAGCTCCAGGCAGGAAAGATAACACGACGCAAGCAAATTCTCGTCGTCTTTGGTAAGGCGGCCGCCTACGATTGGCCCGACGGTGTGCAGGACATAGCGGCAGGGCAGGTTAAAGGCCGGGGTGATTTTCGCCTTGCCGGTTTCTTCTTCATGCCCCTGCCGCTTCATCAGCTCCGCGCAGGCCAGACGAAGCTGCACACCGGCAAAGGTGTGGATGGCATTGTCAATGCACCCGTGGCAGGGGACAAAGCACCCCAGCATCTGGCTGTTGGCCGCGTTGACAATCGCGTCACAGCGGAGTGTTGTAATATCTCCCTGCCAGAGATATATCTTTTCCTGCACCGGATGCAAATCGGCAAAATCGGTAATTCCCTTGCGCCGCGTTTCTTCCTGCAAGTAAGCGTCCTGCACCGCCAGAAAATCCCGGCTGCAAGGGCGCGGCATCCGAACATTGAACAGGGAACGAAGCAGGCGCTTTTGGCTTGCCTCGTCCTCCGGGATTTCCAGTCCCGCATAACCCGGCTGCTCCTTAAGCAGCTCCTTGATTAAATATACTCTTCTTTCTGTCTGTATCATTTTCTTACGACGCTGATGCGCTCCTGAATGTGATCTCCGTTTACAGCTTCATCGACCATGGCAATCGCATAATCCGCATAGCTGATAATGCTTTCTCCCCTGGAATTGAGAGTCAGCTCTTCGCTGCCAAGGATATATTCACCGGTGCGTTCACCATCCGCCTGAAAATCCCCGGCAGGGCTGATGTACGTCCACTTGACATCCTTGCGTTCGCGAAGCTCGCCGAGGGCCTTTGCCATGGCAGCAGCCAGAGGCTTGAAAACGTCCGGAAAATCCGGCCCGTCTGCCACACACATTGTATGTTCCGGATTTACATACAGGCTTCCCGCTCCGCCGACAATGAGCAGCCTGGTATCTGTGCCGGCGAGAATATCGCACAGATGTCTAAGGGAAGTGCTGTGCTGAGGAAGAGTGCCCTCTGTCCATGCGCCGAAAGCGTCGATTACTACATCAAAATCCTTCACATCGGCAGCAGACAGATCAAACAAGTCTTTTTTTAGAACTTTCTGTGCTGCTGTGGCATTATCCCCGCGGACAACTGCCGTTACGTCAAGACCTCTTTCTACCGCTTCCTTTACTATGAGCTTGCCTGCTTTTCCGTTTGCACAAATTACTGCTACCTTCATTTTAAATTCCTCCTAAATTACTTTAATCAATTTCTATAGTTTTCATCCGAGCCGCGGATCGGCCGTTCTCCTCAGCTCTTGTCTGCATTATACGAGTATAAGTTTCATTAGTAAAGTAAGCACTTTATTGTGCTGTAGTTACCAAAAAGATACTATTAAACAGTTGTCAAAAGGGAATATTGATTGTTTTGGGGCTATATGGTACAATTTTATGCAAAGTTTCCAATAGAAACGATCGATAGGAGATGAGATAATGAGCGAACAAAAATCTGTCAAGGAATTGCCTGCCTGTCCTGTGGAAACAACCTTAGCTTTAATCGGAGATAAGTGGAAAGTGTTGATTCTGCGCGACTTGCTCCCCGGCACAAAACGCTTTGGAGAATTGAAGAAGTCCATAGGCAGCGTATCCCAAAAGGTGCTGACCGCCCAGCTTCGTGATATGGAAGAGAATGGCCTTGTCAGCCGTAAGGTATATGCGGAAGTACCGCCGCGGGTAGAATATTCTCTAACGGATTTGGGCAAAAGCCTAAAGCCCATCCTTGACGCCCTTTGGAATTGGGGCGAGGAATACAAGGCTTCCGTTCAACACCATAGTTTTTGATTCCGTATTGAATTAGGCGTTTTCCCATACCTCTGTATTAAAAGCCGCGTTCGATGGTATTATGCACCTTACCGATGATGTGATAGAATAATGGGCCGCTTAATACGGCTAATAATCGTGCATTTTTTCATTAAACTCTGCATAGAATGTAATTAACTTTCAAAAAAGTTGACTTTTTGAAAGTTAAATGCTAAAATCAACTAAATATCTTCAAAAAGGTGGTTTTTATGAAGTATATTCCTTTAAGCAAAATTTATTATGCAGATAACGCCAATTTTCTTACAGAGTATGAAAAGCGCAAAAACAGCCCATACGCTATTTCTCTTGGCATTAAAATACATGACCATGAAGCATTTTTTGTTGAGCTTCCCGGTTCGCCTATAACCGTATCCCGTATTTATAAAAAATTCGCAAAGCTAAGCGAGCTTTGTGCGCTTCTTCCGAGGCTGGCTTATGAGTCTTACGAACGAAATTGTCTAATTGACGAAATCATACTGACTAACGACATCGAAGGCGTGTATAGTACACGTAA
>CASFBR010000109.1 GCA_949292795.1 uncultured Eubacteriales bacterium | reverse complement strand
ACGGAAAAATGGCCTTCGGAGATGACCGACATGGTGACCCGGGTGCCCCTGATCATCCGCCGGCCCGGATGCCCGGGTGGGCACAGAGTAAGCACACCGACCCAGTCCTTTGATATTTTCCCGACGATTCTTGACTATGAGAAGGTTCAGCTTCATTATGCACAGTTTGGCGTGTCTTTGCGTCCGCAGATCGAAGGCGCTCCCGGTGATGCGGAGCGCGCGGCCTACTGTGAGGGCGGCTATGATGTGCGGGAGCCATGGTGCTTTGAGCCGGAATGCTTTAAAGGCACCTATCTGGAAGCGCCCCAGATCGAGGGGACGGATTATTATCCCAAGTGCCTTCAGCAGCAGGAGGAACCGGATACGGTATGCCGTGTAGTCATGCAGCGGTATAAGGACTGGAAGCTGATGGTGCGCACTAACGGGCAGAATGAACTTTATAACATGAAAGACGATCCATGGGAGGCCCATAACCTTTACGGAAAGCCGGAATATAAACAGATTCAGGATCAGATGACACAGAAAATGCTTACATGGCTTATCGACACCTCCGATGTAGTGCCGATCGAAGGCCGGGGATGAGACTGCCGGAAAAAATCGGCGGGTCCGATTATCGGATTTGTGACAAAGACGTGTCGTAAAAATGACAGGCAATCTGAAACAAATCATATATAATTAACGTATTGACGGAATGGAAAGGGGAATTGTTGTGCCGCCGGTAAATTTATTGATAAAGCCCGCTTCCGGGCTATGCAATATGCGCTGTGACTATTGCTTTTACTGTGATGAGACGCAAAAGCGCCAGCAGGCTTCCTATGGCCTTATGTCAGAAAAGACACTGAAAAATGTGATACGAAAGACGGTGCTGGTCGCATCAGGAAGCTGTACGATTGCCTTTCAGGGAGGCGAGCCGACTTTGTGCGGACTGCCCTTTTTTGAGAAGGTTGTGGAGCTTGTAAACCACTATAACCGGAATCATATCCGTATTGAGTATGCCCTTCAGACGAATGGTTATGGAATAACCGAGGAATGGTGCCGCTTTTTTGCGCAGAACCGTTTTCTTATTGGGATTTCTGTGGATGGTTTAAAGACAATCCACGACCAGTACCGGCACAGTGCCGGCGGCGATGCGACTTTTGACCGGATTATGGAGACCGTGGAGCTGTTTGACCGTTTTGGTGTAGATTATAATATTCTGACGGTGGTTCACCGGGAGGTGGCGGAAAATATCCGGGAAATTTACCGGGAATACCGCAGGCGCGGGTGGAATTATATGCAGTTTATCACATGCCTGGACCCTTTAGGCGAAGCGCGGGGGCAAAGAGAATATTCCCTGCTTCCTGAAGCTTATGGAAAGTTTTTGATCGATCTGTTTGAGCTGTGGTTTGAGGACCTGAAAAAAGGCGATCAGCCTTATATCCGCCAGTTTGATAATTATGTGTCCATGCTGCTTGGCTACTGGCCGGAATCCTGTGAGCAGCGGGGAACCTGCGGTATTCAGAATGTGGTGGAGGCCGATGGCAGTGTCTATCCATGCGATTTTTATGTGCTGGATGAATACTGTCTGGGTAATCTCAACGATACGTCTTTGCAGGAGATTTATGATAAGCGGGATGAGATGGGCTTTATCCGGCGTTCTTTAAATCACCCGGAGGAATGTAAGGCATGTCCGTGGTTTAAGCTGTGCCGGGGCGGCTGTTACCGCAGCCGCGTGACAGAAAACGGTGATGAAAAATGCTGGAATTATTTTTGCGAAGGCTATAAGATGTTTTTTGAAGCCTGTTATGAACGCCTTAAAGAAGCGGCAGACATCGCTGCCGAGAGGATGAAGGCGCGTGGTTGATAGTATTTTAATGGTTGTGATTATAGCCATTAGCATTTATAATATTTACATACCATTATGGCCTTAAAGGCCAGGCCAAAAGGAGGAAATATGGAGAAGACGCCAAATGTAATTTTGATGTTTATTGATGATCTTGGTTATGGGGATTTGTCGTGTTTTAATGAAAACTCTAAATTAAAGACAACGAATATTGATGGATTAAGCGATTGCGGTATACGTCTGACGGACTGCCATTCCACGTCCGCTTTGTGTACACCGTCCCGCTATGGACTGCTCACCGGGCGCTATAACTGGCGGTCACGCCTGAAGCAGAGCGTACTGCCCGGAGGCGCGGACCCGCTCATTGAAAATGGACGCCGGACGCTGGCAACGATGTTTAAGGAGCATGGATATTATACGGCTGCCGTGGGTAAATGGCATCTGGGGCTTGGCTGGGAGCGCAAAGATTTTGATGGCAGTGAATACGGCATTGCCGATGAGGTTCAGGAAAAATTAAAGGTGCCCGGAGCCGCCGGATTTTTGCTGGACGGAATGAATATTGATTTTACAAAGCCGCTGAAGGTGAGCCCTAACGATTTCGGCTTTGACTATTTTTATGGGACTGCGGCGTCTCTTGACCAGCCGCCCTATACCTATATTGAAAACCGCACGGTGCTTTCAGTGCCGGATCATGTGACCGGCGTATTTCCATTAGACCGCACCGGAGCGACCCAGCAGGAGTTATGGCAGCGGGGGCCTGCGGCACCGGATTATGATTTTGAAAAGGTTATTGAGGATATGAATGACAAGGTGCTGGAGATCATCGACAGCCATGCAGATGCAGAGGAACCGTTCTTTCTCTACTATCCGACCCATGCTGTTCACGGCCCGCTGCTTCCGCCGGAGGGCTTTAAAGGAAAGAGCGGCCTGAATGCCTATGGCGACATGGTGCTTTATCTGGATTACCTGGTTGGCACGGTCCGGGATAAGCTTAAAGAAAAAGGGATTCTTGAAGATACGATCTTTATTTTCGCCAGTGATAACGGGTGCAGCGGTATAGCCGATTATCCGTTCCTGACGAGCCATGGGCATAACCCGAGCTATATTTTCAGAGGGAAAAAGACCGATATTTATGAAGGTGGACACCGCATACCGGCGATTATTTCCTGGCCAGAGCATATGGACGGAGGAAAGACGTGCGGTCAGATGACCTGTCTGTGCGACCTGTTTGCCACCTTTGCACAGCTGCTTGGTGAAAATATTCCGGACAATGCCGCTGAGGATTCCATCAGCCTTCTCCCGGCATTGCACAAGGATGTGCCGGTGAGATATTCTGTTGTCCATTCCTCCGGCGACGGCAGCTTTTCTATTCGTACTCAGGACTGGAAGCTGGAGCTGTGCCGTCATGGCGGCAGTGGTATGAACAGTCCGGTGATCGAGCCGACCACAACGGATGAAGTGCCTTATCAACTCTATAATCTTAAAGAGGATGTGCGTGAGCAGCATAATGTGGCCGCGCAGCATCCCGATGTATGCCTTGCGATGGCCCGGGAATTGCTTGAAATTATTAAAAACGGACGTTCCACACCGGGCGCACCTCAGGAGAATGCCGGTATGGATTCCTGGAAGCAGCTTCAGGATGTGTATGGAATGATGGAGAAGATTGAAAAGAATGCCGGCGATATGTAAAAAATAATTAAAGACCCGCGCAGGCTGCATGGAGTGTGATTCTGTGTTTGCCTGTGCGGGTCTTTTAGAAGGGGAGGGCTATGGAAAAAAATTTTTATTTTCGGTTTTGCAGCGACAGGGAAAATACAAAGCATACAGTTACCGGAATTTATATCATCTATTTGCTTTCGGGAACTATGAAAGCATCTGTAACGGATGGAAGCACTGCTCATTAAGCTAATGGAAGAAGCGGATGCGCCAAAAGAACAGTTTGAGCGCCTTGGACTTGTACGGGGGATTGGAAAGCAGGGCTGAACTGCTGGAGAAGAACGCTTTTGCCTATATTAATTATTGCTAATAAAGCATACTTCGTTTATAATTATCTTGCAGGATTCCTCAAGCTGATGAAAAAACAGGAGGAAGAATGAGAAGAAACTTTCAGGATCTGCCAATTAAGGACGCGTTTATGTTCGCGGCCGTAATGTCTGATGAGAACCAGTGCCGTAAATTATTGGAAATTGTACTGGAGACAAAGATTTTACATGTGACTGTGATCACTGAAAAGACGATGTCCTATCATCCGGATTATCATGGTGTGCGTCTGGATGTGGTAGCTGAGGAGGAAGGCGGTCATCGCCGCTTTAATGTGGAGATGCAGGTGAAGCGGACGCCGGACCTGGCATGGCGAAGCCGTTATTATCATTCTCAGCTGGATATGGATGCACTGCTGTCCGGAGAGGTATCCAAGGCGTTGACGGATTTTCTCAGGTATGTGGGACAGCCGGAATCGCACTGTGATCCGTCTGTGAAGGATGGCTTTGTAGCCGGATTGGAGAGACGGATTCAGCGTATCAAGGTCAGCCGTGACTGGGAGGCGAGATTTATGCGTTTGGAGATCGAGCTTATTAACAAATGGAGACAGGGACATCTGGAGGGCCGTGAAGAGGGACTCCGGGAAGGTCGAAAGGAAGGCCGCTAGGAAGGCCGCAGAGAAGGCCGCCAGCAAGTACTGCAGGAGACGATCCTGGAGCTTTTAAATGCCCGGGGAGATATTCCGGAGGATGTCCGGTCAGAGATTGAAGCCCAGACTGATGAGGCAGTACTTAAGCGGTGGCATATGTCTGCCGCAAAGGCAAAGTCCATGGAGGATTTTCGTGAAAGCATGTGATCCGGTTTGGTGAATCCGATATAATAATTACAGTGAACGCGAATATAAATTCCGGAGCGGGCTGCGCTGAAGCTTTTGTCTGCGTTGTCGGAAAAGCAGGCCGGAAAAATGTGCGGAATATATATATATCAGGTATACGGAGAAGAATGATGTCGGAAAATATACAGCCTGCCGCAGCTCTGCGGCATATTTCAAAAAGCTATGGCAAAAAAAGAATATTGGATGATATTTCTCTGGAGGTATCTGTGGGCACCTGCGTTGGTATACTGGGGGAAAATGGATGCGGCAAGTCCACGCTTTTGTCGGTTCTTGCCGGAACACTTACCGGTGCGCAGGGCTCTTTTTTTTATGGCACACGCGATCTGCTTGCCAACCGGAAGCTCAGGGCCTCTGTGGTCGGCTATGTGCCCCAGGGGACGCCGCTGATTCCGGAGCTGACGGCACTGGATAACCTGCGGCTGTGGTATGACCGCCGGGATCAGCTTAAAGCAGAGCTTTCAGACGGTGTTCTGGCGATGCTTGGCATTGACAGCTTTTTAAAGGTGCCGGTCAGCCGTATGTCCGGGGGCATGAAAAAGCGTCTGGCAATCGGATGTGCTATGGCCGGACATCCAAGGGTGCTTTTGCTGGATGAACCGTCGGCAGCACTGGATTTGATCTGTAAAGAGCGGATCATGAATTATCTGGAAGTCTTTAAATCAGGCGGAGGGATCGTGTTCCTGACGACCCATGATATACAGGAGCTTGCCGTGTGTGACCGTCTGTTTATTTTAAAGCAGGGACATCTGGAACCTTACACTTATGACGGAAATTATCACCGGCTTGTGGGAAGCTTGTAGGAGGAGATCATGGGGTATTTTTTTGCTCAGCTTAAGCGCTGCCTGCGTCTGGGGCCGATGCTGATCTTGTCGGTGGTCTGTCTGGGCGGACTTTCAGGCGCTTTGCTTTTTGCAAAATTGCAGGATTATGCCGGGCAGCAGCAGAAGCTTACCGTTGCTGTTGCCGGTGAGACATCCGACGATTATTTTCAGATGGGGCTTAAGATTTTTTCGGAAACGGACAATTCCCGGAATACGGTGCAATTTGTGGAAATGGACGAGGATGAAGCAATCCGGGCACTGGAGCGTCAGCAGGTCAGCGCAGTGCTGGTGATCCCGAAAGATTTTATAGCTTCTGTTATGCGCGGGGAAAATGACAAGGCAACGCTGATTACCGGAACTTCGCAGGCCAACCTCGGAATGAAGCTGGTGAGTGAGATTGCGGATACGGTTTCTGTTCTGCTGACGGAAAGCCAGACCGGAATTTATACGTTTTCGGAATTTTCTCTGGAAAACGGGAATCAAACCTATACGAACGATGAAATCATGCAGCTGAATCTGCGCTACTTTGATCTGATTTTGCCAAGGGACGAGCTGTACGCGGTCGACACGCCGGATTCGGCCCCGTCTGTATCTTTAGCGGGATATTATGTGTGTGCAGTCTGTATTGTCTTTTTTCTGTTTATGGGAATGGCCGGCGCGCCCCTGTTTATACAGGAGGACCGGTCGTTAAGCCGTGTGATGGCCGCACGGGGCCGCGGGGCGCTGTATCAGTGTCTGTCCGAATATGGGGCATGGTGTGTCTTTTTATTGCTGGTCTATACGATTCTTTTTGTGACAGCAGCGGTGATCTTTAGTACGGTGGGATGTCCGGTTCCTGAGCTGAATGGTATCGCTTTGGCGCGTATAGCCGGATTTTGGGCCGGGCTGACGCCGGTTGCTATTGTTGCCGGCGCACTGGAATATATGCTCTGCCGTCTGTCGAAACGGCTTGTGCCGGGCGTTTTACTGTGTTTTGGCTGTGCGGCGGTGCTTGGCTATCTGACAGGCTGTTTTTATCCGCTGTCGTTTATGCCGGAACAGATACAGTCGGTCGTGTCCGTGCTGCCTACCGGACTGCTGCTGACCTATATGGAGCGTTTTTTACTTGGGGAGCCGGTTCTGGGACTGCTTTTTGGGCTGGCCGTATGGACGGCGCTGCTTTTGGCTGCCGCATGGCTTGCGGGAAAGCGGGCGTTTGCCCGCTGAAGCAGACGGAGAGGATGACAAATGATGAGAAAGCTGGGTGTATGGTATTGGCTGCTGACCAAGCGGCTGTTTAAAAAATGGTCCTTCTGGCTGCTTTTGCTGGCGGTACCCCTGCTTGTGCTGGGGATGCGCGGTATTGCTGCCCAGAAAGCTTCGGTTCTTACAATGGTATTTTTCGCAGAGCCATCCGAGGACGGGCTTGGCGCTGAGATTGCCCGGCAGCTTGAAGCATCGGATGGCCTGATCTGTTACGAACGCTGTACGTCTGAGGAACAGCTTCGTGACCGGGTTGCCTATGGCAAAGCGGACGGAGGCTATGTAATCCCGGCAGAATTGTCCGCGCTTGTCCGGGAATAGGTGGACGGAAAGCGGCAGGCGCTTCCGTATGACGGACATCTGATCCTGTTTGTGGCCCGGGAGGACAATATCGCGCTTAAGCTGGCCCGGGAACAGTTTTTTAGTGTGATTTTTCCGTCTATATCAGAAATGCTGACCGAAAGCTTTACGCTTAAGCAGGAGGAGTTTGCGTCTATGGATGAAACGCAGGCATCACAACGGCTGAAAACGCTTTATGATGAGCTTTCGGTGGATGATTCTATTTTTGAGTTTGCTCTCGGAAGCAGCGGGGAGACGGAACGTCTGTCACAGACAAATTATCTGACCGCTCCCCTTAGAGGGCTTCTGGCAGTGTTTGTGCTGGCCTGCGGCCTGACGATGGCGCTGTATCTGATCCGGGACCGACGTGACGGACTGCTTGCACAGCTTCCGGTACATCTGCGGCCGGTCATATCATGGATTTACATATTTTCGGGGACGCTGGTGTGCGGGGCAGCTGCATTTGCCGGTCTGGTCTTTTCAGGTACGTTTACAAGCTGGCCGGGAGAATGTCTGCGGATGGTGCTGCTGATACTGGCAGTAACGGCATTTTCATGGCTTGTAAGCAGTATTTTTGAAAATATCAAAGCCCCTGCCGCAGTGATGCCGCTGGTGATTTTAGCATCGCTTGTGCTGTGCCCGGTATTTGTGGCATTTCGCGGGCTCAATGCGGTAAAATATTGCCTGCCGCCGTACTTTTATCTTACAGGACTTTATAGTACGCGGCTGACAGTAAATCTGCTGGTCTATGTCCTGGCGGCGACGGCTGCCGGAGCGGCAGCGGCAGTATTCCGGGCCTGTCATAGCCATTAAAGGGGCGCAAAATCACCTTAGCAAGCAAGCTTGCACGGAGCTTTTGTCTTACCGGCCGCATGGCAGGGCGTGTGTCTATTCAGCCATGCAGCTCGCGTTGCGCTGCTGTGGCAGCTTATCGCCGCATACGCGGCTAAACGCTCGCTTACGGCTAAACGCCGTATGTCCGGTGAGCCAAAATCACCTTAGCAAGCAAGCTTGCACGGAGCTTTTGTCTTACCGGCCGCATGGCTGAATAGGTACGAATATATGTGTGAGAAGGGAGAATGTTATGTTTTGTAAGAATTGTGGAACGGAGATTAAAGAGGGCGTAAAGTTTTGTCCAAGATGCGGTAAGGCTGTGGATGCGGCAGGTGCGCCGGAGGCCGGGCAGGAAGCCGGCGGCAGCGTGCAGAGCGGATGGCAGCAGACAGTTCCGGAGCAAAAGCCGCACAAGTCCCGTTCAAAGCTAAGGATTATTATCCCTGTGACTGCCGTGGTGGTTGTGGCGGCGCTTGTTGCCGGCGGAGTGGCTTTTTCAAAAACCAATTTTTTCCGGGCCCGTTTTTCGTCGCCGGAGAGCTATTACCGGTATGTGGAGTCGGAAAATATTAAAAATGCGGAAAATGCCCTGAAAAATATGGCGGATAACAGCAATGAACTGACAGCTGTGGATGTATCGATGACGCTGGAGGATGCGGGTATCGTGCTGTTTGGCGCCGGGCTTTATGACGGAGAGGATGCCTTAAAGGGTGTCAATGATCTGCGTTTACAGATGAGCGTAGGTAAGGACGGCGATATTTCCGGGCAGGAGTATATTCTTTACTCGCAGGATGCACGGCTTCTTGGAATTTCTGTGACAGAGGATGCTGCCAATGGGGATATGTATATTCAGATTCCTGAGCTGTCCTCCTCCTATCTGATGATGGATGCCGGCAGTCAGGCGGCAATGGATGTCACGCCTTTGGTGACCCAGCCGCTGCCGTCGCAGGCCATGCCGGAGCTGCTCAGCCTTTATGCGGGGATCGCCCTGGATTATGCCACAGAGGTTTCCAGAGAAAATACGGCGCTCACTGTGGATGGAATTACAGAGGATGCAATTTTGCTGACCGTGGATTTTGACAGTGACCGTCTGACACAGCTTGTGATCAACTGTCTGGAAACAATGCAGGAGGACGAAAACCTGAAGGAGCTGATTCTCTGGGGACTTAAGATGAGCGGATATGAAGCCTATGTGCGCTATGGAGGTACAGAAACCGCAGAAACTATGTATGATTACTATCTTCAGAGTATACAGGAGCTTTTAACCGGCCTTCGCGATGGCGATTATCTGCTGACAGCAACGGCATCCATGAATGTCTGGGTGAACTCCGAAGGCAGAATCATCGGCCGTTCCATGTCCGTTTCCGATGAAGGGGAGACGGTACAGCTGTTTTCCTATCAGACGGCGTCCCAAAAGGGAGCGTATGCGACCGAAGCGGTCATCGGAGATGCCGGCTCCAGTGATTATATTATGCTTAAGGGCGGCGGGACGATTGAAAATGATCTGGCTGATGGTGTTTTTTATGTAGATATGGGCGGATATGAAGGCTTTGAGGTAGAAGTGACCGATTACGATGTTAAACGGGACGGCGAGGGCTATGTAAATGGCACCTTTGCTTTTTCAACAGATTCGGAGCCGGAGCTGGCCGGCTTTGGATTTGAAATCACACTTGCTTCTGATGCCGGAAAACAGGACACCTCTATGTCGCTGAAAAGCAGCGGTGTTCCAATCCTTACAGTCCATACATCGGCCTCAAAAAGCACCTATGTGCCAAAGCTGCCGGATACGGACGGCGCGCCGGTTTATGACATTGCCGACAGCGAAGCGCTGAATCAGTATGTTCAGGAGCTGGACGCGCAGGCGCTGGAAGATACGCTGTCAAAAAATGAATTTTTAAAATTTCTTATGGATTATGCCAATTATTCGCAGGATTATTATTAAATTCCAGTAAAAATTATTCAGCCATGCCGCCTGGATTTTGCCGCATGGCTGAATCGCTGTTTTTCATTTCACAGTAAAACGCGCTGCCTGGTATGCGCGTGCGCGCGATGTGAGCATTATCGCGAAAACGGACGCGCCCGGCGATTAAGCTTTGCAGGCAAAACGCTTTGTTATCGGAGGTGAGACTGATGAAAGCAGGCAGCCCCATGCACCAGAGGGTGATGTACTATGCCCGTGCGGAAAAAGAAAAATTATATAGTGATTTTCAGATTACGGACGATGGCTATAATGCAGCGCAGGTTGAAGAAAACCGCCGGAAATACGGAAGCGGTCTGTGGAGCGGCTATAAAGGAGATACAGTGCTTCACCGTCTGCGCAGAGCCTTTATCAATCCATTTACGGTCATCTTATTTGTGCTGGCGCTGATCTCTTTTGTCACCGATGTCATACTTGCGTCGAATTTCAGCCGGGACATGACGACGGTTGTGATTATCGTCTGTATGCTGCTGATGAGCGGTATCGTCCGCTTTATTCAGGAAATGAGAGCAGGGCGTGTGGCAGAGCAGCTTACGCGGGCTTTTCAGTCGGCGGTGACGGTCCGCCGTGACGGCCGCTGGGCCGAGACCTCGTCCTCAGAGCTGGTTGTGGGCGATACGGTTCGGCTTTGCGCCGGAGAGCGTGTCCCCGCAGACATTCGTCTGATAAAAGCAAATGATGTGTTTGTGTCACAGTCTGTAATCACCGGTGAAAGTGCTGTATTTGCCAAGAATGACGGACGGCTGACGATGGAGAAGCCGCGCACTTACGGCGATTACAAAAATATTGTATTTATGGGCTCAGCCATGACCGGCGGGACGGCCACAGGCGTTGTATTAGCTGTGGGACAGGAGACGGTATATGGCGGTTTTTCAGGGGAGCGCTCCGGACGAAAAAATATATTTGACCAGGGCGCAAATTCGATTGCCTGGGTGCTGATCCGGTTTATGGCAATATTAGTTCCCATCGTGCTGATTGCCTGCGGCCTGACCAGAGACAGCTGGCTGTCCGCGTTTTTATTTGCCCTTTCGGTGGCTGTGGGGCTGACGCCGGAAATGCTGCCCATGGTGATCAATGCCTGTCTTGCGAAAGGCAGCGCCGCTATGGGGAGAAAGCAGACCATTGTTAAAAATATGAATGCCATGCAGGGCTTCGGAAGCATGGATGTGCTTTGTATTGATAAGACCGGAACGCTGACCGGAGACGAGATTTTGCTTGAATATTACATGGACATACTCGGAAATGAATGTGGTCATGTGCTGGATATGGCATTTTTAAACAGCCTCTACCATACCAGAGCATCGAACCATCTGGATGCGGCCATTTTAAAATATCAGACGCTCCCGCATCAGGAAGCCCATTTTAAACAGCTGTCAGAGCGCTATCCAAAGCTGGATGAGCACCCGTTTGATTATGAGCGCAGGATTGCCAGTGTTCTTGTAAAAGGTATAGAGGAAAATGTGCTGCTTGTCAAAGGGAACATTGATGAAGTATGCCGGCGGTGCAGCCGCGTCGAGTATCAGGGGAAATGCCGCGTGGCAGAACCCGGAGATTTTTCGGGTGTCCATGCCATTGTCGATGAAATGCTGGAGGATGGAATGAAGGTACTGGCAGTCGCCTATAAGACGGTACCTCAGGAACAGATACAAATTGAAAATGAGCAGGATCTGATTCTGTCCGGCTATCTGGCATTTTTTGATGCGCCTAAAAAAACAGCCGCTGATGCGATACAAAAACTGAAAAAGCTTCATGTCGGTATCAAGGTGCTGACAGGAGATCAGCGCGATGTGGCGGTTTCCGTATGCCGACGGCTTGGAATTGATACAGACCGGGTGCTCACGGGAAACGATCTGGAGGCGCTGGCGGATAATGACTGGCCTGTGCGTGTTGAAAAGACGGCCATATTTGCGGAGCTGACACCGGGACAAAAGGCTGCGGTTGTTCATACACTTCAGGATAATGGACACATTGTCGGATTCCTCGGTGATGGCATGAACGATCTTTCGTCGATGATACAGGCGGACGTGGGAATTTCGGTAGATACGGCGGCCGAGACGGTAAAAGAAGGCGCCGATGTGATCCTGCTGAAAAAGGACCTGAATGTATTGGAGGCCGGAATCCTTGAGGGCCGCAAGGCGTTTTTTAATATGTCTAAATATATACGGATCACGGCATCCTCTAATTTCGGCAACATTTTGTCCATTGTCATTGCCAGTGTTTTCCTGCCGTTTTTTCCGATGACATCGGTGCAGCTTTTGCTGCTGAATCTGTTATATGATACACTTTGCCTGGTATTGCCATGGGATCATGTGGATGCCGATGCCTGTGCCCGTCCTCTGGAATGGTCCGGCAGGACGCTTGGCCGTTTTATGCGCACCTTTGGCCCGGTAAGCTCCGTATTTGATATTCTGACATTTGTGTTTTTGTTTTTTGCTTTTTGCCCATGGGTCTGCGGCGGAAGCTTCTTTGATTTAAATGTCGGGGCACAGGCGGAATTTATTGCCTTATTTCAGACCGGATGGTTTTTGGAATCTATGTGGACACAGATTTTGATCCTTCATATGCTCCGTACCGGAAAGATACCATTTTTACAGAGCCGTCCGTCTGTACCGGTAATGGCGGTAACAGCACTGGGCGTTATGGCATTTACCATTCTGACCTATACGCCGGCAGGCACTCTGATCGGACTGACGGCGCTTCCGGGCGTTTATTTTATCTTTCTGGCGATTGTTGTGGTTGTGTATTTAATGCTGATGACACTTGTAAAACGATGGTATGTCAGAAAATATAAAGGCCTGCTGTGAGAAAGGAGGAACCGGTTTTGAAAAAAAGTATTGGACTGATCCATATGGATTCCTCACTGATCCGGTGGCTTTATGAAAAACTGAAGCTTTCCGGCCCGGACACGGATGCGCGCGCAGAGCTTTTAGAAGGGCTGGAGGATTTAATGAACGGCGCAGTGAGCGCTTTAATGCTGGAATCCGCGGGCGGGGATGCGGCGGCCTTCGCGGAGGACGAAATACGGTGCGGCGCACTGTGTATTTTTGCAAGATCAAGACGGGTGCTCCGGGATAATACAGAGCTTTCGCTGACGCCAAAGGAGTTTGATATTTTGTATTTTCTGGCACGCAACCGGGGGGAGGTCTTTACAAAGGAACAGATTTATCAGGCCGTCTGGGACAGTGATTATCTGCTGGATGACAGCAATATCATGGCCTTTATCCGGAAGCTGCGCAAAAAAATCGAGCCCAATCCTGACGCCCCGGAGTATATTTTGACGATATGGGGGATCGGCTATAAATTTAACGATCAGCTTTAAACTGCCGGGGCGCGGCGGAATCGCTGTCTTCCACAGCCATGGGGACGGGATGCAAAATTAAAAACATCTGACCTGCCAGATCGCAAGGAAATCGCAAGGCTTTAGTCATGGGATTTTCCCTGCGATTTTTTTATACTGTGAGCAAAAGCTATGGTTTGAAAGGAGGCAGGGAGCGATGAATAAAAAAATGATGAAAAAAATGATGAATAAGAACAACATGGATCGCAGAGAAAAAAACGTAAACAGCAGACAGGACAGCCGGCTCCAATTTGCGGCAATGGCTTCGAGCCGTAACGTTTTAAAAGGTCTGAATGCGGCATTGTGCGGCCTGGACGAGGCGTCGGTTTTAGCCAGCCGCAGGCAATATGGAACCAACAGTGTCGCACATGAAACGAAAAAATCATGGGTCCGGCGTCTGTCCGGTGCATTTATGAATCCATTTACGGCAATCCTGATCGTTTTGGCCGCAGTATCGGCGATAACCGATATGATCCTTCCGTATTTTTCCCTGTTTGGCAAGACACCGGAAGATTTTGACGGTACGGCTGCGGGGATCATATCAGCAATGGTATTGATCTCGGGCATCCTCCGGTTTGTGCAGGAAGCCCGAAGCGGAAATGCCATTGGAAGGCTTCAGGCGATGATTACGACAACATGCACGGTGACGCGGAAAATGCAGAAAAAGCTTGAAATACCCATGGACGAGCTGGTAGTCGGCGATATTGTCCATCTTTCTGTGGGCGATATGATCCCTGCGGATGTCCGTATACTGGAGACAAAGGATCTGTTTGTCAGTCAGGCCGGACTGACCGGGGAGAGTATGCCTGTTGAAAAGACAGCGGATGTAGTTGTAATAAAGCCGGATGCTGTGACGGATTACAGTAATATTGCGTTTATGGGAAGCAATGTCATCTCAGGGGTCGCAACAGCGGTTGTTGTCCGCGTAGGCCGGGATACAGAGTTTGGCTCATTGGCAGCGGCGGTGGCACAGGAACCGGCTGAAACGGGCTTTACCCGGGGGATCAATGCGGTTTCCTGGGTGCTGATCCGTTTTATGCTTGTGATGGTTCCGGTAATTTTCTGGATCAATGGAATGACGAAGGGCGACTGGCTGGAAGCCTTTTTGTTCGGTGTTTCCGTAGCGGTGGGGTTGACACCGGAGATGCTGCCGATGATTGTGACGACCTGTCTTGCCAGAGGTGCGGTGTCCATGAGCAGGAAAAAAACGATTGTCAAAAATTTAAATTCCATCCAGAATTTCGGCGCCATGGATGTTTTATGCACAGATAAAACAGGAACGCTGACGATGGATAAGGTTGTGCTGGAATATCACTGGAATGTCAGCGGAGAAGATGATCCCCGCGTATTGCGGCATGCGTATCTGAACAGCTATTTTCAGACCGGCTATAAAAATCTGATGGATATGGCGATTATCGATAAGACCGAGGAGGCGGAAGCGAAGCATCCGGAGCTGACGGACCTGTCTGAAAACTATATGAAGGTCGATGAAATTCCGTTTGATTTTAACCGCCGCCGTCTGAGTATTGTTGTCAGGGACCGGACAGGAAAGACTCAGATGGTGACAAAGGGCGCGGTGGAGGAGATGCTTTCAGTCTGCGCCTTTGCGGAATGTGACGGACAGGTGCAGCCCTTGACGGACACGGTTCGCAGAAGGATTCTTAAAACGGTGGATGACCTCAATGACCGGGGATTCCGGGTTTTGGCTCTGGCGCAAAAGAGCAGCCCATCACCGGCCGGGATTTTTGGAATACACGATGAATGTGATATGGTGCTGCTGGGGTATCTGGCGTTTCTCGATCCGCCAAAGGTGTCTGCCGCAGCTGCGGTTAAAGCTTTAAGCGCATATGGCGTCACGACGAAGATACTTACCGGCGATAACGATAAGGTCACGCGGACGATTTGCAGACAGGTCGGTCTGGAGGTCCGCAATATGCTTCTTGGGTATGAGCTTGACCAGATGACAGATGATGCGCTTGCAGAGGCTGCAAAGACTGTGGATGTGTTTGCCAAGCTGACGCCGGAGCAGAAAGCGCGCATTGTATCGGTTTTGCGCGGCAGCGGCCATACCGTAGGCTTTATGGGCGACGGCGTTAATGATGCGGCGGCGATGAAAGCCGCGGATATAGGTATTTCTGTGGATACAGCGGTCGATGTGGCCAGAGAAGCTGCGGACATGATTCTTTTGGAAAAAGACCTGATGGTGTTAGAGCAGGGCATCATTGAAGGCCGGAAAACGTATGCCAATATGATGAAATATATAAAAATGACAGCGTCATCAAATTTTGGCAATATGTTTTCTGTGCTGGCAGCCTCAGTCCTGCTTCCGTTTCTGCCGATGCTGAGCATACAGCTGATGGTTCTGAACCTGATTTATGATCTGTCCTGCACAGCGATTCCGTGGGACAATGTCGACAGGGAGTATCTGCGCCGTCCACGGAGCTGGGATGCATCCTCGGTGAGCCGGTTCATGCTCCGGTTCGGGCCGGTCAGTTCGGTTTTTGATTTCATAACGTTTATTTTTATGTATTTTATATTTTGCCCGGCGTTCGTGTCCCATGGCGTGCCGTATCATCAGATGGCAGCTCATTTTTCCGGGGCTGAGCTGAAACAGATGCAGCTTGCCTATATGGGTATGTTTCAGGCAGGATGGTTTGTGGAATCGATGTGGAGCCAGACACTTGTAATCCATATGATCCGGACACCGAAGCTTCCGTTTATCCAGAGCCGCGCATCCGCACCGCTGACGGTGATGACCTGTTCGGGCATTGCGGTGCTGACGCTTATTCCTTTTACGGTAGTGGGCTCCTTCCTGGGATTTACAGTGCTTCCTTTAGTCTATTTTGCATATCTGATACCGTGCATTCTGCTTTATATAATGTTTGCGACATTTGTGAAAAAGCGTTATGTCCGGCGTTACGGTGAACTGTTGTAGAGGAGGTCTGTGGCGGCAGAGAAGGTCTGTGGCGCAGAGAGGGTCTGTGGCGCAGAAAAGCTTTGTGGCGCAGAAAAGGTCTGTGGCACAGAGGGCTGTCAGGGGCTTTACATGTCTGTGCAAAACGGGCGTTATAAAACTGACGCCGGTGCAGTTTAGGCCGCACCGGCGTCTGGAGAAAGAAAATCTGTTTATTTATTACATTTGTGAGCGCATCCGGTGCATCCCCGGCCCTTGCCGCTCCAGCAATAGGTGCAGACCTTTTCTTCGGGAAGGCCGATGGAAGCAACCAGGTCATCGAGCCGGTGGAAGCGCAGCGTTGTAAAGTTTAAGCGGCGGCGTATCTCCTCCACCATTTCATTGTAATTGTCGCTATTGGGGTCTGCGTAATCGGCCAGCGTTTCCTCAGAAACCTCATCGCCCTCTCGGTCGCGGATAATGCGCCGTGTGATCAGATCAAGATCAGAGGAGGAGCGGGAGAAGTTTAAAAACGGACAGCCAAACAGCAGCGGCGGGCAGGCGGGACGGATATGGACTTCACGGGCACCGCTCTGATACAAAAATTCCGTTGTCTCGCCAAGCTGTGTACCGCGCACGATGGAATCATCAATGAGCAGCAGGCTCTTGCCGCGGATTAGAGCATCCACCGGAATCAGCTTCATACGGGCAATAAGATTGCGCTGCTCCTGGTTCTGAGGCATAAAGGAACGGGGCCAGGTCGGCGTGTATTTAATAAACGGGCGGGCAAAGGGGATGCCGGAAGCGTTGGCGTAGCCGATGGCATGGGCGATACCGGAGTCCGGAACACCGGCGATAATGTCGGGGCGAACCCTTTCACCAAGAGCCATATCGTGGCGGGCCAGCATCTCACCGCATTTATAGCGCATGGCTTCAACGTTGATGCCCTCGTAGGATGAAGTGGGATAACCATAGTACACCCACAGGAAGGAACAAATCTGCATGTCCTTGCCGGGCTTTTTAAGCTGCTGGATGCCATCGGGAGTGATGTAGATGATCTCCCCGGGGCCAAGCTCCATATAGTCTTTATATCCGAGATTAATATAGGCAAAGCTCTCAAAAGATACGCAGTAGCCATCCTCCTTACGGCCGATCACAACAGGGGTGCGGCCGTATTTATCACGGGATGCGATAATGCCGTCTTTGGTCATTAAAAGGATCGTCATGGAGCCGTCGATCATTTCCTGGGCAAAGGAAAGTCCGTCGACAAAGGTGGCCTGCTGGTCGATGAGGGTCGCCACAAGCTCTGTCGTATTGATACGGCTGCGGCTCATTTCCAGAAAATGGGTATGTCCGTGTTCATAAACATATTTAATCAGTTCTTCTTCATTATTGATCTTTCCAACGGTTGTAATGGCATAGCTTCCCAAATGGGACTGGATTAACAATGGCTGAGGGTCTGTATCGGATATGCAGCCGATCCCCATCGTTCCGTTAAGCTCCTCCACATCCCGCTCAAACTTTGTACGGAAAGGAGAGTTCTCAATATTATGGATACTGCGGTTAAATCCGTCAGGACCGTAAACGGCCATGCCGCCCCGCTTTGTTCCCAGATGAGAGTGATAGTCGATACCAAAAAATAAATCCAGTGTACAGCTTTTCTTTGATACAACACCGAAAATTCCACCCATGATAATAACACTCCTATTTAATTGATGCCGCCTGAAAAAACAGCGGCGTTTGCATACTTGTCATGTTCTGTATTCAGACTGCCGGCACATTTATGTGACAGCCTGTATTGAATACGCTGTTAATCATAGCATATCCCCGATGAAAAAAACAAGGGGATTCATTAAATTATCTTATAAAATACAGGAAAATATCGTTTTTGATAAGTGATATATATAGATATTTATAAATATAAATTATAAAACCGGCAGGGCTGACGCTCTGCCGGTTTTAGGCCGGATGTCCGGTTATTTTTTGGGTGACAGGTGTTCACGGATAAGCTTTGCGATCTGTACCAGGAATGTGGGCAGAAACGCCATCAGGTAAATCCATCCAACCTGGGCTGCGGTCAGGCTGGACACCATGAAAAGACCGTGAAGTCCGGGGATGAATAAAACCATGTTGACGAGCAGCAGGCCAAGCACAAAAGCGCCCAGGCACCACCAGTTTTTTGAAATCGGCGCGCCGAAGACGGAATGGGTGCTGCGGCAGTTAAAGCCGTGGAACAGGCGGGCGATTGTCAGTGTTGCAAAAGCCATCGTGCTGGCGGTTGCCGCGTCCACAGTAAGACCGAGATGATACGAAACCATGGTACATATGGCAATGAGTACGCCGTAAATGCCAAGATTGGCCATAAACTTCCGGTTTAAAATGCCTTCCTTTGGATTTCTCGGCTTCTCGGAAAGGATATCTTTATCCGCGGGCTCCATGCCAATGGCAATAGCCGGAAGCGAGTCGGTGAGCAGGTTGATAAACAGCAGGTGCACCGGGGCAAATGGGACGGCCAGTCCGGCAATGGACGTATAGAGCACCGCGAGGATTGCTGCGGTATTGCCGGAAAGCAGGAACTGGATCGCATTTTTAATGTTGCGGTAAACGTTCCGGCCGTTGGCCACAGCCTTGATGATCGTGGCAAAGTTATCATCTTGGAGAATCATGGAAGCGGCGTCTTTTGAAACCTCCGTTCCGGTGATACCCATAGCGACACCGATGTCGGCCTTTTTGAGCGCCGGAGCATCATTGACGCCGTCGCCGGTCATGGAGACGATGCGGCCTTTGCGCTGCCATGCATCGACAATACGGATTTTATTTTCCGGAGACACACGGGCATAGACGGAAATATTTTCAATCCTTTCGTCCAGCGCCTCATCGCTCATCGCATCCAGCTCGCTTCCGGTGATGGCCATGTCGCCTTCTTTAAAAATGCCGATCTGCTTTGCAATCGCTGTGGCCGTTACCTTATGGTCACCGGTAATCATGACGGTGCGGATGCCGGCGCGGGTCGCATCGGCTACGGCTGCTTTGGACTCCTCACGGGGCGGGTCGATGATGGATACAAGACCGATAAAAATAATATCATGCTCGTCCTCCAGTGTCAGCGGCTCTGTCTCATCGTTGTCTTTATAGCCAAAGGCAAGGACGCGCAGACCATTTTCGGAAAAGCGCATGTTCTGCTCCAGGATGGTGCGCTTGTCCTCATCTGTAATCGGGCGCACGCCGTCAGATAAGGCAATGCGGTCTGTCCGGTCGAGAAGGACATCGACAGCTCCCTTCGTGAAGATGATCGGCTTGCCGCGCATATGATATTTAGTACTCATCAGCTTGCGGTCCGAATCAAAGGGAATTTCGGCGCGGCGGGGAATAAGCTCACGGATTACGGAAAAATCCACGCCGGCATTTTGCGCCATTTCAAGGAGACAGTATTCGGTCGGGTCTCCGATACCCTTGCCGTCCACAAAGGTGGAATCGTTGGTCAGGATCGCATCATAAAGCAGATAGCGGTGGAGAGGGTCGCGCAGATTCAGGGTATAGGGTGTAAATAACTGGTTGTTCACATAAATCTGCTGAACGGTCATTTTGTTCTGGGTCAGCGTTCCGGTTTTATCGGAGCAGATGACGGAAACGCAGCCAAGGCTCTCAACGGCTTTAAGCTCCTTGACGACCGCATGCTCTTTGACCATCTTCTGTGTCCCGATGGCCTGGACAATGGTGACGATGGAGCTTAAGGCCTCCGGGATCGCCGCTACTGCCAGGGCAACTGCGAACATCAGGGCATCGATAAAGCTCATATCACGGTAAAGGCTTAAGGCAAGGACAATGACGCAGATAACCATGATAATGATCGCCAGTTTTTTGCTGAACTGATCAAGGCTGACCTGGAGCGGCGTCTTTTTCTCTTTTGTTTCATTCATCAGCGTGGCGATCTTGCCAAGCTCCGTGTTCATTCCGGTGCCGGTCACAAGTACGGTAGCGCGGCCGTAGGTTACCAGGCTTCCCGAGTAGACCATGTTCAGACGGTCGCCCAGAGGCATTTCGCCTTCCAGACAGACTTCTTTTTTGTCGACATTCGTAGATTCTCCGGTGAGGGAGCTTTCGTTGACCTGAAGTGAATAATTGTATAAAATACGGCCGTCGGCGCAGACCATATCTCCGGCTTCAAGCAGCAGGATGTCTCCCGGGACAACCTCGCGGGAATCGATTTCAATGCGCTGGCCGTCGCGGATAACTCTGGCCCTGGGCGATGCCAGTGCCTTGAGGGAATCCAGCGATTTCTGAGCTTTGGCATACTGGACTGTGCCAAGGATTGCATTTAAAATAATGACTGCAATAATGACAATAGTGCTTTCCACATTGCCGGACACCATGGAAATAATGGCTGCGATAATAAGGATAATGACCAGCAGATCGCAGAACTGACCGAAAAATACCTGGAGAAGGCTTTTCTTTTTCTGCTCGGCGAGGGCATTTTCGCCATAGGCTGCCAGCGCTTCCTTCGCTTTGGCATCGGAAAGCCCGTTTTCAGATGCGTGGAGCGCCGTCAGCGCCTCCTCTTTTGTCATCTGATAAAATTCTTTCATGTTTGACCTCCTTGTTTACAGGTTTAAAAATTGCCGCATGGATGAAGGTATAGCAGTTTGTCCATGGCAGCTTAATGAAGCTGCGCTTATTTTGCTGTAAAAAAAGACTTTTCATGTATGCTTCACGGGAATAAAGCTGTGGCTTATTCTTAAACGTGATACATGAAAAGTCTTGTCACCGCTGCGGTACTCATCACCAGAGGGGACTCCCACGGGTTGATGATGATGAGTTTAGACTACTCCCTTTATTTATGTATCGGGGATAAAATGATGCTGCTGCGGACAGCAGCGTTTGGTTTTCCATGACATTCTACAATAAAATACGAGCTTTGACAAGCCCTAAAATTTCTTGTCTTTCCCCCGGTCCGGCAGTTCCGTTGATTTGCTTTATTTGTTATGATAAAGCAATTTCCGTTAAGAATAATAATATAGTAAAGACTTTTCTGGAAGCTGTAAAAATCTACGTTGAATTTTACAGCATTCTGTGTATAATAAAAGTAGCAGAAATAATATGAGATCAAGGAAGGGGCGAAAGAATATGGCAAATATTTTACCAGTATCTGATTTGAGAAATTATAATGAAGTCCTGAAAAACTGCCGCAAGGGAGAACCAGTCTATCTGACCAAGAATGGCAGAGGACGTTTTGTGGTTATGGATATTGAAGATTACGAGCGTGATCGTGCAGAGAAAAAACTTCTGATAAAGCTGCAGGAAGCTGAAGAAGCAGTGAAAGACGGCGAAGGCTGGCTGGATTTG
>CASFBR010000108.1 GCA_949292795.1 uncultured Eubacteriales bacterium | reverse complement strand
GTCTCCGGCAAAACCACTAAGCCTTACAAAAACGCACCAAATCTGCACGGCGGCCTTACCTGTCCTTATGCTCTCTTAAATACCGCTCCCTTGTCATCATCATGCCCCGGCATCCCCGGCCGTATGCCCCCATACTGCCCTCCATCGGACGCCCCGGAGTCTGGGATTCCCGCACGCCGCAAGTACAGCGCTGTGCGGACTGAGACTTGGGCTGCTGCGGCTTCGGGCTGCCGGACAGATGCTCAGACACCCGCTGGCACAGATCGGAACTGATATGACTTAAAAGCTTCAGAGAGCGCTCCTGAATCTGAGCATTGGCCATGGACAGATCATGGGCCATGGCCTCCGCCATACGGGCTTTCTCATCCTCTGGAAGCGATGCATAGCGGGCTGTGGCCTGCGAAAAATCATCCGTTTTTTCAATGGGACTGCGCACCGCGTGTCCGGCATAGTACATTCCGGTAAAGTTCAAAGCACCGCTCTCACAGGGGCGGTTATCTGCCAGACTATTGGGCTTGTAATCAATATTGCTCTTTGGAACCGTATAATTCATCGCGCCATCTGCCATATTGTTATGCACCGGAACAACCGGGCGGTTCACCGGAAGCTGGGCAAAATTTGTTCCCACACGGTATCTTTGCGTATCACGGTAAGCAAAGGTGCGGCCCTGGAGCATTTTATCCGCCGAAAATTCGATGCCCGGCACGATATTTGATGGGGCGAAAGCCGCCTGTTCGATCTGTGCAAAAAAGTTTTCCGGATTTTCATTGAGGGTAAGCACCCCCACCTTCATCAGAGGAAACTGGTCTTCTGGCCATGTTTTTGTATCATCCAGCGGATCAAACTCCAAATGCTGCGCCATCTCCGGTTCCATCATCTGCACGCAAAATTCATACCGGGCCGGGTGCCCGGATGCAATGGCTTCCCGCAGCGTTCTTCCGGCAATGTCAGGGTCCTCCCCGGCAAGGCGCGCCGCCATAAACCGGTCGATCACTTCCCTGCCCTCCTGCCCAAGAAAATGATATTTCACAAATCTGCGCTGTCCCTGCTGATTGACCCACACAAACGTATTGACGCCGAAGCCGTCCATCTTCCGGTAATCCTTTACGATTCCCCGGTCACTGTACAGCCATGTCAGCGCATGGGCACATTCCGGCATCAGTGAATAAAAATCCCAGATGCGCTCAAAATTCTGTATATTTGACCTGGGGTCCGGCTTCTGAGAATGTATAAAATCAGGAAAGCTCATGGCATCGCGTATAAAAAAGACCGGAAAGCTTAAGCCTGCCACATCGTAATTGCCCTCGTCGGTGTAAAAACGCACCGCAAATCCTCTTGGATCACGGACCGTATCTGCGGAGCCCCGAAAACCGATCACCGTAGAAAAGCGGATGAGAATACGGGTTCTTTTGGACGGATTTTGCAAAAAAGAAGCACATGTATAGTCTGCCATGGACCGGTACGGTTCAAAATAACCAAACGCTCCGGTGCCTTTTGCATGAACAACCCGCTCCGGTATCCGCTCCCGGTCAAAATGAGCGATCTTTTCAATGAAATTGACATCCTCCAAAAGCACCGGGCCTTTTGCTCCTACAGTCAGGGAATTGAACGTATTATCCACCGGCGCTCCAAAGCCTGTCGTAAGCATTTCTCTTTTATTCATAAAAAAACTCCTTCCTGGCATCGATTGATACTGCGGTCAGGCTCATTGCAGCCTCAGTACCAATCTATGCGCAAAAAGGAGTTTGTGCGCAGAATTTTATACATATTCGTAACGCTTAAGCAGCCCCATCCCCAGCGGATAAGGACCGGTGTGCACACCAATCGTGGCGCCGATCTGATAAATTTCCATATCCTTAACCGATGAATATGACTGCATGGATGTGACAAGCTGATTTTTTAAATCCACACATTCATTATAATCGTAGCCATAGCCGGACGCAAAGGTATATTCGTCGGCATTTTCCCCGCTGTGTAAAAAATGCTCCCGTGCCATTTCGATGATCCGGGCAAAGGCTTTTTTGCGGCTGCGGGTCACGCCTTCCGGATAGATTTCGCCTTCCTTCAGGGAAATCAACGGCTTAAGTCCGAGAGTGGACGCCGCCAGCCCCTTTACCTTACCGACACGGCCGCCATGAATGAGATAATCCATACTTCCCACAGAAAAGAAAATACGTCCGGTGCGCTTAATTTTTTCGATCTTATCAAGCACCTGTTCAAAGGAAAGCCCGGCATCCCGCATCCTGGCGCACTCCCGGACTAAAAGGCCCTGAAGCGCCGTCGCCAGTGTTGAATCCACCACCGCAATCTTAGCGTCCTCGTAGGTTTCGCGGATAATAGCTGCCGCGTTGCGGGCAGAATTGGCGGAGCCGCTGAATTTTTCCGTCAGGCACAAACAGATAACCGCCAGCCCATCTTTAACAAACGGCAGAAATTTGTCCACATAATCCTGCACTGGCGGCAGGGAGGTTTTCGGAAACTGCTTCGGATAGTTTACCATACGCTCGTAAAACTCCCTCACATCCATCTCTTCGATCTCTTTATAAAAATTTTTTCCGTCAAAGGATACATAATAAGGTATGATCCCGATCTTCTCACGCTGGGTACATTCTTCTCCCAGATCGCAGGAGCCATCGGAAATAATCTGATAATCCGTCATCATATTTTTCTCCTGGTGTGTCAATTAAAATAGACGAGCTCATCCTCCGGCTTTTGGGCAGAAACCGCACGTTTTAAATAAAGTACCGGGCCTTCCCCGTGGTAGGCCGGAAAATATTCATACTTCACCTGCGCCCTGACCGTCACCCACCGGTTGTTTATTAACTGGTCACCGTGCTTTGTCTTGCAGACAAAACCGATAAAGCGGATGTCGTCAGCACAGCAGGTCATGGCATGCCGTCCCGGGACAAAATATCCCTCCGGAAAGTCCTTGCTTTTAAAAATCTTTCCTTTAAACTCTACGGTCTTTCCATCATATTTTTCCTGGTGATCCATGGCATCGATATACCACAGCCCAAAATCTTCATCTTCAATCTTAATCACATCGGCCTGGACATCAAAAGGCATCTCATCCATCGGCAGCGGAATCATCTGCCCTTCTTCATTTTCAAAAATCACCTGAGCCCGGCGGTTCACCGCCTTAATGCTGCGGCGGTAATTATTAAGCGGCATGGACGGGTCACAGCGGTTAAAAATAACCAGCTCCGAGCGGGAAAACAAATCCATCATCAGTGACCGCATATTGTTAAGGTACACGTCAAAGGTGGAACCGTCCACAAGTGTGACGACCTGATTGATAAACCATCCGTCCGGCAGCTTCATATCAAAAAGCTCCTGTGTTTTCCACATCCCGTTATATTCGATAAAGATACACTCCGGTGCATATTTGCGGGCACAGTCTTTTAAAAATTCCGAAGTAAATGCTTCCTGTGAATCCACCGATACGACGTCGATATTCATCTCGGCCAGAAGCCGTTCATCATAAGCTTCCTCACCTTCTTCGCAGAGAATGATCAGCGTCTTATCTTCCTCCGAGAAGCCTTCCTCTGTGAGGATTTCTGTCAGAAACGAGGTTTTTCCCGCATCAAGAAATCCTGTCACAACAAAGACCGGCATTTTCATGGAATTACCTCCTTACAAACAACATTGTCACACGCGAAACAGCTCTTTAAGCGCCTGCTCATCCAGCTTTGAGCCGATCACGCAGATCTGTCCCGTATATTGGGCAGCGCCGTCACGCAGCTCGTACTCGCCGGGCACAAGATCAAAATAAATCCATGTCTGATCTGCACCGCGCACCATACCCTTCGCGCGCAGCACCGTTCCAAAACGCTCTGAAGCGGACAGCTCCTTTAAAATCGCTTCCATCTCGTCTTTTGTATAGCGATGCGCGGTTTCGGTTCCCCAGCTTGTAAATACTTCATCAGCATGGTGGTGGCCTTCGTGACCATGATGATCGTGATGATGGCCGTGATCCTCATGAGCATGTTCGCAGCCGCAGTGATCGTGGTCATGACCGTCATGTGTATGATCGTGACCGCCGTGTACATGTCCGTGGTCATCATGGTCATGATCGTGACTGCTGTGTTCATGTCCATGGCCGTGGCTGTGACCAGCATGGTCATGATCACAATGCTCTCCGTGCTCATGCACATGGCCGCAATCCGGGCAAACTCTGGCAGCTTCAAGCAGCTCGTCCTCCAGAGAATGCTTTTGTTCCATGGCATCCAATATCTGCTGTCCGGTCAGCTCATCCCACGGCGTTGTGATCAAAGCCGCCTTGTCATTATGCTCACGGATCAAAGCTACACATTCCTCAAGCTTGTCCTGGCTTACATTCTGGGTACGGCTTAAGATGATCGTCTTAGCGTATTCGATCTGATTTACGAAAAACTCTCCGAAATTTTTAATGAACACGCGGCATTTTTTCGCATCCACAACCGCGGTAAAGCTGTTCATTTCAAGCCCCGCCTCTGCGGCAACATTGCCCACAGCCTTAATGACATCCGACAGCTTGCCAACGCCTGATGGCTCGATCAAAATGCGGTCCGGATGATATTTTTGCACAACATCCTTTAAGGCTGTGCCAAAATCACCGACAAGGGAACAGCAGATACATCCGGAGTTCATCTCTGTAATCTGTATGCCGGCTTCCTTTAAGAAGCCGCCGTCAATGCCGATCTCGCCGAACTCATTTTCAATGAGCACGACCTGCTCCCCGGCAAGCGTCTCTTTTAACAGTTTTTTAATCAAAGTCGTTTTTCCGGCGCCTAAAAATCCGGAAATAATATCGATCTTTGCCAATGTCATCTCTTCCTTTCTATCATTGCAGCGGTACTGCACCGCGCATTTATCTTTCCACAGGAAACTTCGTTGTTCATTATAGCTTATTTACACTGATAAATCAATGCATTGCAGATTGCGGCCGCAATATTGCTGCCGCCCTTGCGTCCCCGGGCCACGATACACGCCGCATCGGTACGAATGATCAGCTCCTTGGACTCTACGACATTGACAAAGCCCACGGGTACGCCGATGATCAGCCCCGGATGGACCTTGCCTTCCCGAAGCAGTTCATACAGCCGGATCAGCGCCGTAGGCGCATTGCCTATGGCAAAAATGGGCGTCCCCGGTATCTGGCTGCCGCGCTCCATGCACACCGCCGACCGGGTAATCCCGCGTTCCTTAGCTTCCCGGGCAACCTCCGGATCATCCATAAAGCAATGAACCTGACCGCCCAGCGCCGCCAGACGTTTTTTGTTGATCCCGGCCGCTGCCATCTTCGTGTCCGTAATAATATGAGCGCCGTCTTTTAAAAGCTTTAGTGCCCGTGATACAGCGCCCGGTGAAAAATAGAGCTGGTCGGCATAATCAAAATCTGCCGATGTGTGAATACAGCGCTTGATCACAAGCGCCTCCGGCTCCGGCCATGTCCTGCCATCCAGCTCCTTTTCAATCAGCTCCATACTCCGCGCTTCAATATCCTCAGGCTTTACAAATTCGATTTCTTCCAGCATTTTGGGGCCGCCTCCTTCTTTCTATATTTCCGATACCGCTATTTCTCGATGCCGACCCGGGCGGCCAGCTTTTTATCGAAAGGATGTTTTTCTTTAACAATACGAGATACATAATCTGCCATATCCAAAAGCGCCGCGGATGGATGGTAACCGGTCATAACAACCTCCATCCCATCTGGGCGGTGGCTCAAAAAATCAATAACCGCCGCTTCTGGCAGCATATTCATGTGAATCACATGCAGTATCTCATCAAAAACAACGACATCATAGTGCTCCTGTACAGCCTTTTGGGTCAGCCTATAAAATGCCTGCAAAACGTTCCGGGCACATTCACTGCGTTCCTGCTCCGTCATATTGAATGTGAATTTTGCCTGTTTCACGCCATCTATCAGCGTGATCCCGGGTATGTTTTTTAAAACAGCACATTCGCTGGACGATGAATCCTTTAAAAACTGGTAGATCAGCACGCTAAGCCCCGCCCCGGCAGCCCGGACGCAAAGCCCCAGTGCTGCGGTCGTCTTTCCTTTGCCGTCACCATAATAAATATGTACACAGCCCTTTGATTCCATGCAAAACTCCCTTTCTGATCAGACACCCCGGTCAAGAATTTCGTAAATCTTATCCATATCCAGTGACCGGCGCAGCAGCGTTGCCAGCCGGTCATACTGCGTCTGCCGGTAATGCTCCATATCTTGTGCGGCCTGTAACGGCGAAACCGCACCTTTAATGCCCTTTTGGCGCATCAGCTTACGGGTCAGCGCTTCCACAACTGCCGCATCATCAAATATTCCGTGCAGGTAGGTGCCAAACACTGTAAAGTGCTCGTTGGCAAGGGCATCGGTCCGTCCATCCTCAAGCAGGATCATCGGCACGCATCCGCCGAGATTTTTTGTGATGCCCATGTGGATTTCATAGCCCCGGACATCCAGATTTGTCATTGCTTCAAACATGCCCCCGGCCTCGATCACCTTTCCGGTAATCTGTGTGCGGGTTTTTGCCCGCTCAAATACCGTTTTTGTATGCAATAATCCCATTCCGCGCATGACGCCGCCGTGCTCCACGCCAAAGGGGTCCTCTAAAAGCTCCCCGAGCATCTGGAAGCCGCCGCATATCCCAATCACCAGGGTACCTTCTTCATGGCAGCGCAGGATTGCGCCCTCCAGACCGTTTTGACGCATCCAGAGCAGATCATCCATCGTATTTTTCGTTCCCGGGATCAAAATCACATCCGGACGGCCAAGTATCTCCCGGGAGGCGGCATAGCGCAGGGAAATTCCCGGGAAACGCTCCAGAGCTGAAAAATCTGTAAAATTAGAAATATGGGGCAGACGGATCACAGCCACATCAAGACCGCTGCCTGCGGCCGTATGGTTTAAGCGCTCCGACAGACTATCCTCATCATCAATATCAATGGCTTCCATCGGAACAACGCCCAGTACCGGGAGTCCCACAAGCGCTTCGATCTGCTTTAGGCCCGGCCGCAAAATCTCCACATCCCCGCGGAATTTGTTGATGATCATTCCTTTCATCATTGCCTGTTCACTGACATCCAGAAGCTTCACAGTCCCGTAAAGCGAGGCAAACACACCGCCCCGGTCAATATCGCCCACCAAAAGCACCGGCGCCTTTGCGCGTTTGGCCATACCCATATTGACAATATCGTCATCCTTGAGATTAATTTCCGCCGGGCTGCCGGCCCCTTCAATCACAATAATATCATACGCTTTATCCAGGCGGCCATAAGCATCCATCACGGCAGGGAAAAGCATCCGCTTATGGGCATAATAATCCATCGCTTTCATATTGCCATAAACTTCCCCGCCGACGATCACCTGTGAGCCGGTGCTGCTTGTCGGCTTTAACAAAATTGGATTCATATCACTTGTAGGTTCAATACCGCACGCCTGTGCCTGCATGGCCTGTGCCCGGCCGATCTCCAGTCCGTCTTTTGTTATAAACGAGTTCAATGCCATATTTTGCGATTTAAAGGGCGCTACCCGCAAGCCATCCTGGGCAAAAATACGGCACAGCCCCGCCGTTATAAAGCTCTTCCCTGAATTTGACATTGTCCCCTGTATCATTAATGCTTTTGCCATTTGCTTTTGTCTCCTTCCGGGGCATTTCTCAGATTTCCAGTCCCAGCTCCACAGGACAGTGATCCGATCCGTAAATATAGCTTAATATATCTGCGTTAAGCAGCCTTGAGCGCAGGCTTTCAGATACGAGAAAATAATCGATACGCCATCCCGCATTATTTTTCCGGGCATTAAACCGGTATGACCACCAGGAATAGGCGCCGGTCTTATCCGGGTTAAAAAACCGGAATGTATCTACAAAGCCATCATTTAAAAGCGCCTTAATCTTTTCGCGCTCCTGATCCGAGAAACCGGCATTGCCGCGGTTTGTCTTTGGATTTTTAAGATCGATCTCTTCATTGGCCACGTTCAGGTCGCCGCACACTACAACCGGCTTTGTCTTTTCAAGATTTTTAAGATACCGGTGAAAGTCATCATCCCACTGCATCCGGTAATCGATGCGTGCCAGCTTATCCTGGGCATTAGGTGTATAAACATTGACCAGGAAAAAGGCGTCAAATTCCAGCGTGATTACCCTTCCCTCGGTATCATGCTTGGCGATACCAAGGCCATAAGACACGCTCTTTGGATGGATACGGGTAAATACCGCAGTGCCTGAATAGCCTTTTTTTTGTGCATAGTTCCAATACTGCTCATAGCCGGGAAATTCAATTTCCACCTGTCCGGCCTGAAGCTTTGTCTCCTGTATACAAAACACATCTGCGTCAAGTTCTTCAAAAATTTCTGTAAAGCCTTTGCCGATCACAGCTCTGAAGCCATTGACATTCCATGAGATTAATTTCATTATTTTCGCTCCTTCCCGCCCCGGCATCCGGTATGGCATCCGAACGCCCTGGCTTTGATCACAATAACAATCCCGCCGTGCTTACCGGCTGCCGGTCACCTCCATAAGCGCTTTGATCAGGCGCCTGTTATGTTCATGGGAACGAACAGCCACCCGGTAAAAGGTATCATCGAGATTTCTGTAATTGCCGCACCTGCGTACAACAATCCCCCGGGCAAGCATCTGTTCATAAAAATCCGGCGGTTTTTTTATCTGTAACAAAATGTAATTGGCCTGACTGTCAAAAAAACGAATGCCAAGACGTGCAAAAGCATCTGTGAGATAACGCCGTTCCCGCGCTACCAGACGCCTGACCTTTTCCGGATGAGCTTTAAGCGTAAGCGCCGCTTCTCCGGCAGCCGATGCCGTCACACTTACCGGCCATGGCTGGCCGCACTGCCGCATACGGTTCATCAGCGCTGCATCCGTACACAGCCCATATCCGAGACGCAGCCCGGCCATGGCATACATCTTCGTAAATGATTTTAGTACAAAGATATGTTTATTTTGTGACAGCTTTGGGATTACGCTGCATGTCCGCTCCTGACCGGTAAAATCAAGAAAACATTCATCCACCACTAAAAAAACGCCGTTTGCCCGTGCCGTCTGTATCAGCTTTTGCAAAAGCCCGGCGTCTGTGATCAGGCCGGTAGGATTGTTGGGATTACATAAAAACATCATATCCAGTCCCGGATGGATGGCCTGACAAATATCGTCCTTCACGGCCAGAGAAGGGTGTGCACAGGAATAAAATTCCAGCGCCGTATCCGTCAGCGCCAGTGCCTCCTCATATTCCGCAAATGTCGGCGCGCATAAAAGCGCGCGTTTCGGCCTCAGGGCAAGCACAAGCCGGTAGATCACATCCGCAGCGCCGTTGCCGCAGACGACACAGCTTCGATCCAGCGCAGTCCCGTAGGTGCGCAAAAGAAACGCTATGATCGCGTCTGTTAAGCTGCGCGCCTTCGGGTCCGGATAGCACTCCGCCTCTGACAGTGCCCGGACGGCCGCCGTCTTAATCGCCTCCGGCATCCCAAGAGGACTGATATTGGCGCTGAAATCCACAAGCCGGTCCGTCATGGACGGGTGCGCCTCATATATACTATACACATCACCGCCGTGAATCATTTCCATTCTCCTTTACAATTTTTACGCACATGGGGTCTGCCTGACCGGCACGCGGGGCACACAAATAGCATCCGCCATACGCCGGCCAGACAAAGACCGCTCAGAAGCAGCCGTTAGCCGATGCTCCATGCGATCATCCGCAGTATATCCAGCAAAAACACGGTCAAAAAAGCGGTCAGTCCCATAAGCAGGCAGGCATCCAGAATATGCGCGGCTTCCGGCGGCTGATAGTCATCGCCGATCACCGGCTTTTCCACCAGCGTCCCAAAATAGCTGTGCGTCCCGCCAAGCTGTATGCCAAGAGCTCCAGCACAGGCGCTTTCTGTCTGGGCACTGTTGGGACTTAAATGCTTTTTCCGGTCTCTGAAAAAAATCCGCGCGGCCCCTTTGCCGTCATACCCGCACACAAATGCGGCAATCACCATCAGACACCCGGAAAGGCGGGCCGGTATAAAATTGACAGCGTCATCCAGGCGGGCGGGCACCCGGCCAAACATCCGGTATTTTTTCGTCTTATAGCCAACCATGGAATCCATCGTATTGACCGCTTTGTAGGCAAAGCCCAAAGGAGCGCCGCCAATAGCGATAAAAATCAGCGGTGCGATCATACCGTCGGTCGTATTTTCAGCGACGGTCTCCACAGTGGCACAAATGATCTCTCTGAAATCCAGTTTTTTTGTGTCCCGCCCTACCAGATATGATAAAAGCCGCCGGGATCGTTTTATATCTGCTCCGGCAACCGCCCTGTACACCTTCTTTGCCTCGGTCTGCAGGCATTTCCCTGCAAGAATCTGATAAATCCAGAATGTCTCCAGTATAAACGCCAGCGGCGGCCAAAATTTTGTGCATAAATATAAGATCAGCGCCGGAACAAAAAAGCTGATCCCTGTGACCAGAACTGCCAGCATGGCGCCTGCGGTCAGTTCACCGCGGCCACTTTTTGGAAACAGCCGGCGCAGCCAGCGCTCCCCCAGTGAAATAAGCTTTCCAATCAGCCGTACCGGATGATAAAGCCAGTATGGATCGCCAAAAAGAATATCCAGCACATAGCCAATGGTCAGTTTCAAAAAAATCATTGGTATTCCCCCATTTTTTCAACAAAATGTATGACCGCCCCCACATTGGACAGAAAATAAAGATGCGGATAGGCCGCGTACATTGACGCTGTCCCATAGCCCTGAGCCCATGAACGCCCGCTGTATTTTGACATTACAAAGCTGCCGCCCGGCGCATCAGACCTTGAATAGTGGAACTCATGTCCGCGAAACACCGTATCCTTCCTGCCAAACAGGCCGTCCGCCCGCGTGCGGATGTCCACATATCCAAAAGGCCCGAGCGTTTTTGTCATGGAAGCATTTCCCGGTATGACGCCTGCCATGGCATAGCCATCAATAGACTGATGAAGATACATAAAACCGCCGCATTCAGCAATCAGAGGCATCCCCGAAATGGCCGCCTGCCGTATCTGCTCAAGCAGCCGCATATTCTGCGACAGCTCGCCGGCAAACAGCTCCGGATAACCGCCGCCAAGATACAGCCCGCTAAGCTGCTCCGGCAGTTCATCCCGCAGCGGCGAAAATGGAATGAGATCCGCGCCAAGGCTTTTTAGCAGCCAGAGATTGGCCTCATAATAAAAGCAAAAGGCACGGTCCCTTGCAATCCCCAGGCGCAGCGGCCCCGGCTGTTTTTTTACCGTGTCACGGCACCTGCCGATCATTTCCATAAAGGATGGCCCGGGGGCATCAAGCGCTCCGGCTAAACGGGCAATTTCCCGGATGGCATTTAGATCAATGGATGAAGCTGCCGCATCGGCCAGCCGGTTCATCCGCTCATCTAAATCCTCCACCTCTGCTGCAGTTACAAGTCCAAGGTGCCGGCTTGAAAGCTTCACATCATCCATGCGGTCAAAATACCCGAGCACCCGTAAACCCGTCTGCGCTTCAATCGCCGGCTTTAAAAATGCGCATGTGCTTTTACTCACCTGATTTAAGATCACACCGCGCACAAGACCTTCCCCGCCGGAACGCTTTGCAAACTCCACGAAGCCTGTAATCACTGCCGCCGCCGATAAAGACATCCCCCGCGCATTGACAATGAGCACCACCGGTGTGCCGGTACGGCGGGCAATGTCAAAGGAGCTGGCGTCAAATGATGTGCCGATGCCATCAAACACACCCATGACGCCTTCCACGATGCCAAGGCTTTGTCCGGACAGGCGGGAAGCCATGAGCCAGCGCAGCGTCGTCTGATCCATAAAAAAGCTGTCCAGATTTGT
>CASFBR010000107.1 GCA_949292795.1 uncultured Eubacteriales bacterium | reverse complement strand
CCGCTTCAGATTCCGGAAAATATGAAAGCTGTGGAAGCACAGCAGGAGGATGTGCCCTTTGATCTCATCCCATACACAGACACATGCGGCCATACTTATAACTTCGGTTTCGGTATGAACTGGGACGGCGTCATTCACGATGAACGTACAGAAAAATATAAAATATAAACCAGACGGCCGGGAAAAATTTTTCCCGGCTGCTTTTTCTTATCATCTGTTTTTGTACATTAATCTCCATTGTTTTTGTACATCACTCTCCATTTTTATACATCCCTTGTCTTCTTTTTACATTCATTTTTCCTTTCTTCTTTTCTTTCTTCGTAAAAGGCACGCAGCACATTCCCCAAACGCCCGTACATAAATCTGAAATACACAGTCCTGCATCAGGCTTGACTTTTAAAATTTCCCATATTATGATGAAGCAAAAGCGGCATCCGGGCAGCGAAATCCTTATGCCCACAACATGTTTTTATAAATACCGTATATAATACATAGTAACTGAATATGCTGCGGTCTGCACAGACACCTGTTTGCTGCGGTCTGCGCAGCCGCGCAGCATATGAACCGGCATCGCTTTAATTAAATATGACATCGTCCGATAAAACGGCACAAACTATGAAAGGAGCTTCCTATGTTCAACTCTCGCAAAATTTTCAAAACCGGCCTGCACCGCCCCCGAAAAAAGACAGCGCTGGCGGTTGCAGCGGTCCTGACACTTACCTCCTTAAGCGCCTGCATGACGCCATTTAACACATGGAACAGCTTTAATGTCAGCGGCACTTCGGATAACACCCAGGATCATACATCCACCGCCGATCATTCCGGCGAAACAACCGGGACGATTGGCCTTAAGCCGGGTGATTCTGAGGATTTTAATGATTTTCTCATGGACATCTTTAATACTCAGATCACAAGCAATTCCATCGATTTTCATTATTCTTTGGAGCATCCGGAAAACTACGGTCTTTCCATGGATGAGGTAACTTTCGGCACTGTCAGCCTGGATAACCTGGATGTTGATTTTAAAGATACTCAGGATGCACTGGAAACGCTTAGAAGATTCAACTACGACGAGCTTTCCTCTGACCAGCAGCTTATTTATGATATGCTGGAGGAAAATTTTGAAGACAGCATTAACAGCTTTGATGACTATCTTTATCAGACGATCTTCAGTCCGACGATTGGAATCCAGGCACAGCTTCCGGTTGTTTTAAGCGAATATACGTTCCGCAGTGAGGATGATATTGGCGACTATATTTTGCTTCTTAAGGATGTTGACCGCTATTTTTCCGATTTAATTGAGATAGAAAAGGCAAAATCGGCAGCCGGTCTTTTTATGGCTGATTTTACAGCAGATGCCATTATTTCCCAGTGCGAGGATTTTATTGAAAATCCCGAAGAGAACCTGCTCATTGACATATTCCAGGAAAAGCTTGAGACAGAGGTCCCGGGGCTTAGTGACGATCAGAAAGAAAGCTATATGGAGCAGAATAAAGAAGCCGTACTAAGCGATGTCATTCCTGCCTATGAAATGCTTATTGACGAGCTTACAAAGCTTAAGGGCACCGGAACAAATGACGGCGGGCTCGCACATTTTGAAAATGGAAAAGAATACTATTCCATGCTGGCAAAGTCTGCTACGGGTTCCTCCAAGACAGTGGATGAAATGATTGAAATAACGGACTCGGCATTGTACAGCGATCTTATGACGATTGCCATGCTTTATGCCCAGGATGCCGACCTTTTAGATCATATCAGCGAGGTTCAGCCCCCATCCACAGACCCGGAAACAATCCTCAATCAGCTGCAAATAGCGATCCTGGACGAATTTCCGGAACCGGTATCCACGGAATTCAATATTAAATATGTCCACGAATCGCTGGAAGAAAATTTAAGTCCCGCATTTTATATGGTCCCGGCTATCGATGCCACAGACAGCAATACGATCTATATTAATAATTATTCCGTCGGCCAGCAGGATGCCATGTACCTTTATTCAACACTGGCCCATGAAGGCTATCCCGGACATCTTTATGAAGCGACATGGTTTAACAGCACCAACCCGCACCCAATCCGCAAGCTTTTAAATTACTCCGGTTACAGCGAGGGCTGGGCCACTTATGTGGAAATGCGCTCTTTCTGGTGGGCCTGCGATGACGATGCCATTGCCGAAGCACTCCGGGCCAACCAGGATTTCTCGCTTGGCATCTGCGCCCGGGCGGATATGGGCGTCAATTACGAAGGCTGGAGCCGCGAAGATACGAAAAACTATATGGCACAGTACGGCATGGGCGATGACGAATCTGTCAACTGGCTTTATGAAGCGGTCGTGGCCGAACCTTCCAACTACCTCTCCTATTATATCGGCTATCTGGAATTTGAAGAGCTGATAGAGGAGGCTCAGACCGCCCTCGGTGATGCCTTTGACCCGGTCAGCTTCCATAAATTTATCCTCACCACCGGCCCTGCTCCCTTTGATCTTATCCGGGAGCGCATGGAGGTCTGGATGGACACGCTAAATACTATGGAAGATGCAGCATAAGCAAGCTTGCACGGCTCAACCTTTATCCGGCCGCATACCGTGTTCAGACGGGCAGCTCGACTTCGCTTTGCTCCGTCTCGCTTTGGATGTTATCCAAATGTCCGGATAAAGGTATTCGCCTTTGCATGCAAGCTTGCTCGGCTCAACCTTTATCCGGCCGCCCGTCTGAACTTGAAAAAATTTTGCTGAATTTTATTGATTTAATTTATTTATTATGTATAATTAAATGGAGAAGCTGGTATTTATTACATTTTAGACTTATTACTTTAGAAGAGGAGAAATGAAAAAATGGCAGAACTTAATTTGACAAAGTATGGCATTACCGACACTGTGGAAATTGTCCACAACCCTTCTTTTGAATTATTGTTTGAAGAAGAGACCCGGCCGGAGCTGACAGGCTTTGATAAAGGCCAGGTTAGTGAACTGGGCGCTGTTAATGTTATGACCGGCGAATATACAGGCCGTTCACCTAAAGATAAGTTCATCGTTATGGACGAAAACTCCAAGGATACGGTTTGGTGGACTTCTGACGAATATAAGAATGATAACCATCCGGCATCTGAGGAAACCTGGAAGGTTGTTAAGGACCTTGCGCTTAAAGAGCTGTCCGGCAAGAAGCTGTATGTTGTTGACGCTTTCTGCGGTGCCAACAAAGATACACGCATGGCTATCCGTTTCATCATGGAAGTGGCCTGGCAGGCACATTTTGTAACAAACATGTTCATCCGTCCAAGCGCAGAAGAGCTTGAAAACTTTGAGCCTGATTTCATCGTATATAACGCTTCCAAAGCAAAGGTTGAAAATTACAAAGAACTCGGTTTAAATTCTGAAACTGCTGTTGTATTCAATATCACCAGCCGTGAGCAGGTTATCTTAAACACATGGTACGGCGGCGAGATGAAGAAAGGTATGTTCTCCATGATGAACTATTACCTTCCGTTAAAGGGCATCGCTTCCATGCACTGCTCCGCCAATACCGACCTTAACGGCGAAAATACCGCCATCTTCTTTGGTCTGTCCGGTACAGGAAAGACAACACTTTCCACAGACCCCAAGCGTCTCCTTATCGGTGATGACGAGCATGGCTGGGATGACAACGGTATCTTCAACTTTGAAGGTGGCTGCTATGCAAAGGTTATCAACCTGGACAAAGAGTCCGAGCCTGACATTTACAATGCAATCAAACGCAACGCCCTTCTTGAGAATGTTACACTTGACGAAAACGGCAAGATCGACTTCAACGACAAGAGCGTGACCGAAAATACCCGTGTATCCTACCCGATCGACCACATCGAAAAGATCGTTCGTCCGGTTTCCGCAGCACCTGCTGCCAAGGAAGTTATCTTCCTCTCCGCAGATGCTTTCGGCGTTCTTCCTCCGGTATCCATCCTGACTCCGGAGCAGACACAGTACTACTTCCTGTCCGGTTTCACAGCTAAGCTTGCCGGTACAGAGCGCGGTATCACAGAACCGACACCGACCTTCTCCGCATGCTTCGGCCAGGCTTTCCTTGAGCTTCATCCGACCAAATATGCGTCTGAGCTTGTAAAGCGCATGGAACAGAGCGGAGCTAAGGCTTACCTTGTAAATACCGGCTGGAACGGCAGCGGCAAACGTATCTCCATCAAGGATACCCGCGGTATCATCGATGCGATCTTAAATGGGGATATTTTAAAAGCTCCTACAAAGAAGATTCCTTATTTCAACATTGAAGTTCCTACCGAGCTTCCAGGTGTTGATACAAATATTCTTGACCCACGGGATACCTACGCAGATGTAGCCGAATGGGAAAGAAAAGCAAAGGATCTCGCACAGAGATTTGTTAAGAACTTTGCTAAATATGAAGGAAATGAAGCCGGTAAGGCTTTAGTTGCCGCAGGTCCTCAGGTTGACTGATGAGCAACAGCTTCGTATATCTGAGCTTTTATTCCTGAGTTTTTATTATAGAAACGAAAGTTTTCCTAAGACTTAAGGACAGGGCGCTGCCGGATGGCAGCGCCTTTATTCTTTCATGGAGGTGTAACATCATGTTTATTGAAAAAATGGTATTGGACAGGATTTTAGAGCAGCGGCGCAGCATCCGCGAGTTTGATATTACCGAACTACCCGAAGAAAAGCTCGAAGCCGTGATCGAAGCCGGCCGTCTGGCACCTTTTGCCGGACTTGTTCAAAAAAATACCAGTAGCTTCCGGCACTTCTTCGTCATTCACCGTGACAGCGAGACCGCCGAAAAAATCAAGGCACTGTGTGAAGATGGCCGCAAAAAGGAAGTCGTGCGCATCCAGGAAAACGGCCTGGCCGCAAAATATCCCGAAGTCGCAAAAATCGCCAAAGCCATGAGTGAAAAGCCGGCTAATGATATTTTCATCAGCCCATGGCTGATCA
>CASFBR010000106.1 GCA_949292795.1 uncultured Eubacteriales bacterium | reverse complement strand
TGTTTGACGGCAACCAGATGAACCCCTTCCGGGTCGCTGTATTTGCAGTGGTGCCAGTTGCTGCGTGGATATTCCGGGGTTATCTGGAGCCGGAGCTGGACCGGGAGAAATGCATTATACTGAATATGAGTATCATCAGCCTGATGTTTATGCTTTTGGCCAGTATGAACGGCGCCAACATGTTCGGAAGATTGGCCAGGTATTTTGTGCTGGGGTCGGTTGTTGCGCTGCCGTGGATCATTGACAGTGTTTTTAATAAACGCTCTGCTCAGTTGCTGAAGAATATTGTAGCAATATGTTATTTTGCATTTTTCCTCTATGATAACCAAATATTTTCACAGGATTATAAGGCAATTTCAATCTGGGAATTTTTTGCCTGAACCGGGAGAATTGAGATATGGAAGCACCGATACGGATCTTGCAAGTGGTCACCTATATGGGAAGAGGCGGCCTGGAAACTATGCTGATGAACTATTATCGGCATATGGACCGCGAGAAGATCCAATTTGATTTTTTGGTCCACCGAGATTTTGAGGCGGATTATGACCAAGAGATTTTGTCTCTGGGCGGCAGAATTTTTCGGGTTTCCCGATTGGTGCCCTGGAGTGGCCGCTATCGGCAGGAATTGCGGGATTTCTTCCGGCAGCACCCGGAATACAAAATCGTTCATGTTCATCAGGACTGCCTTAGTGCTGTGGCCCTGCAATGTGCGAAAGAGAGCGGGGTACCGGTGCGGATCGCGCATAGCCACAATGTTCAACAGGATAAAAATATAAAATATTTAATAAAACTTCACTATATGAAGTATATTCCTCGCTATGCTACGGACCTTTTTGCCTGCGGAGAAGATGCTGGCCAATGGATGTTTGGTCATATGCCTTTTACGGTATTGAAGAATGCAATTGATCCTGAAAGGTATCTTCCTGATCCACAAGTCAGGGCACGTATTCGGCACGAATTTTGTCTGAAGAACTACCTTGTTATCGGCCATGTGGGTCGATTTAGCCATCAAAAAAATCATACTTTTTTATTAGATATATTTGGAGAAATCGTAGACAATCATCCAATGGTTAAATTGCTTCTGGTCGGCGGCGGAGACGGGATGGAGTCAGCGCGAGAAAAAGCACAGGCTATGGGGATCGCAGACCATGTGATTTTTACAGGGGTACGTTCTGACGTGCCGCAGCTCATGCAGGCGATGGATGTATTTGTATTTCCGTCTTTATACGAAGGTCTGCCTGTGACCATGGTGGAAGCGCAAGCAGCCGGACTGCCCTGTGTGATTTCGGACCGTGTACCGGGGGAGTGCGTCGTGACGAAAGGATTGGTCACCGTTAAGAAATTGACCGATGATCCAAGGGAATGGGCAGCGCATATTTTGTCTGAAGCAAAAACGCCCCGGAAAGATCATACTGCTGAAATCCGGGGGGCAGGATATGATATTGGAGCTGCCGCTAAAAATCTGGAGATGTTCTATTTGGCTAAAAGTGAGGAATGATCATGGCGTTTCTTACCATTTTTACGCCTGCGTACAACCGGGCCCATACGCTGCCAAGGACTTATGAAAGCCTTCTTGCCCAAGACTGCAAGGACTTTGTCTGGCTGGTGATAGACGACGGGTCTCAGGATAATACTGCTGAGCTGATCCATGGATGGCAGGCACAGGAAAACGGCTTTGAAATTCAGTATATCTATAAAGAAAACGGCGGGATGCATACAGCCCATAATACCGCTTATGAGCACATCACCACGGAACTG
>CASFBR010000105.1 GCA_949292795.1 uncultured Eubacteriales bacterium | reverse complement strand
GGTCTTTTTCCCGGAGAACAACCGCTTTTGGATGAAGGGGAAGGACACGCTTTAGCTGACGGATAAGATCGCCGCTGCAGCAAAGCCGCCGGTTGGTGATACATATAATGTCTGTCAGAGCGGAGGCGCCGCTATGGCTGTTAGACGGCATGATTTCTTAAGTCTCCGGGGAAGTTTTCTGTCCACAGATAGTCGTTGTAGACCGGCCAGAGCCCGCGGCTGCGAATGGCGGCATCGACTTCGGCAACGCTGCGCGGATCAGAAATTTCAAACTGTTCATCGCCCTTGGCGTCCTCCTCATGACCGCCGACACCAACACTGACTCCGGCAGAAATTTTTGTGGCAGCAAGGCCGATCACATTGTCGCGGAATCCGGCGCGCTCTCTTGTGGAAATCGTGATCCCTGCATAGGGCAGGAAAAGCCGGTAGGCGAGCATAACCTGGAGAAGCTGCGGTTCATGGACATCCCGGGGATTATTTTCCTCATTATTAATATAAGGACGCAGCCTTGGTGTGGAAAATGAGATTTCCGCATGGGGATATTTGTGCTGGATCAGACTGGCATGGAGACCTGTGGCAAAAGCGTCTTTGCGGAAATCATCGAGACCGAGAAGCGCGCCAAAGGCAACGCCGCGCATACCGCCCATGAGCGCCCGCTCCTGAGCATTAAAGCGGTACGGGAAAATGCGTTTGGGCCCGGACAGGTGCATTTGTTCGTACTTGACCGGATTGTAGGTTTCCTGGTATACGCATACATAATCTGCTCCGCAGCGGTGAAGGTAAGCGTATTCATCGGAATTGAGCGGATAAATTTCCAGGGAAATGGATGAAAAATATTTCTGCGCGATTTTTAATGCCTCACCGATATATTCCACATCGGACATATGCCGGGATTCGCCGGTCAAAATAAGAATATCTTTTAAACCGGTTTTAGCGATCGTTGACAGCTCGCGGTCAATTTCTTCCATTGTCAGCCGTGCCCGGTGAATACGGTTTTTGCAGTTGAAGCCGCAGTAGACGCAGTTGTTTTCGCAGTAATTGGCAATATAAAGCGGTGTAAAGAGCGATACGCTGTTGCCAAAATGTCTGCGGGTCTGAACACGGGCTTTCTGCGCCATAAGCTCGAGCTGCGGCAGGGCTGCGGGAGAGAGCAGCGCTTTATAATCTTCCAGTGTGAGAATGTCCTTCTGAAGAGCGGCCAGAACATCTTTTTGAGTATAGCGTTCATAATCGTAGGCTGCGGTTTCTGAAAGAACCTGATCCATAATGTCAGAGCCAATATCCTCCATGCCGCTTACATAGGTCATGGGGTCTGTCTGACGGTCAATTTTAGGACTTTGTCTGTGCATGGCTTTAGACCTCCTTTAATCCTGTAAAAATCCGGTCAGAGGACTGGATGCTTCGCCGCGGTGCTCCAGGATGCGGCCGGGGCCGGCAAGGTAGGCCAGGCGTCCGGCTTCGATGGCAAGCTTAAATGCCCGTGCCATAGCGGCGACATCGCCGGCAGTGGCGATCGCTGTGTTAGCCATGACGGCAGCAGCACCGATTTCCATAGCTTCACATGCCTGGGACGGACGGCCGATACCGGCATCCACGATGACAGGAAGGTCGATTTCGTCCACGAGCATCTGGACAAAGTCGCGGGTCAGCAGTCCTTTATTGCTGCCGATAGGAGCGCCAAGGGGCATAACCGCAGCCGCTCCGGCATCCTGCAAAGCTCTGGCAGCCGCCAGATCGGGCATCATATAAGGCATGACAATAAAGCCTTCCCGGGCGAGAATTTCTGTGGCTTTGATCGTTTCGCGGTTATCCGGCATCAGATATTTGGAGTCATGGATGACCTCAACCTTTACAAAATCGCCGCAGCCAAGTTCGCGGGAAAGACGGGCAATACGCACCGCTTCTTCGGCATTTCTGGCGCCGGATGTATTGGGAAGCAGGGTAATGCCTTCGGGCATATAATCTAAAATATTTTCAGCGCCGCCGGCGTTGGCACGGCGCAGCGCCAGTGTTGCCATTTCTACGCCGCCATTTTCAATGACGGTTTTTGTCATTTCCAGAGAAAATTTTCCGGAGCCTAAAATAAAACGTGAATGAAAGGTGTGACCTCCGATGATCAGATTGTCGTTTGACATTTGTTGTTCCTCCTTAGTGTTAAAAATCCGGCTTTTGAGTTGTCTAAAATCCGGCCATTTAGGTTGTTAAAAATCTGGCCATTAAGGCTCTTTTAATCCGAGAAGAAGTCTTAAGACCATATTCGCCTGATGGGCTGCGCAAAGACATGCCCTTGGGGCCATGAGACACAGGCCATCAGCGATGTCGCTTTCGTTGTCTCCGCAAATATAAAGCCGCTCCATGACACGGCGTGTTTTGATGCTGTTGGAACTGCCATACCCGGCCAGGCCGGATGCGGCGATGATTGTCTGCTTATGGCCGGCCTCAAGCAATGTGTTGACAAGAGCGGCTTTGGCTTCGGGATCATCAAACGCCTCACATACGATGGAGCATTCCTTAAATATATCTGCGGCGTTGCTTTCGGTAATCCGATGGGAATGAAGCTTAAGCTGTATGTATGGGTTGATGGCATATAGCTGTTGGGCAAGCGCTTCGGTTTTTTGCTGCCCCAGATGTGTGAGCATATAATGCTGACGGTTAAGATTCGACAGATCAACACAGTCAAAATCGGCCAGCGTCAGCGTGCCGATACCAAGCCGGGTGAGCATGACGGCGATGTTGGAGCCTAATCCTCCAAGTCCTGCGATACCGATATGCGCATGTTTTAAAGTTTCGTAGACCGGACGGGTATGTCTCTGGATGAGCGCATCCTCCAGAGCCTCCCGTGATGGTCTGGTCTGTGTAAATGAAGGCTTCATCTGCAATTCATCAGCCGCCGCCGACGAAATGAACGATTTCCAGTGTGTCAGCATCGGAAAGCATCGTTGTCTCATAAGCGCTCCTTGGAACGATCTCTCCGTTTCTTTCCACAGCAATACGTCCG
>CASFBR010000104.1 GCA_949292795.1 uncultured Eubacteriales bacterium | reverse complement strand
CATTGGATTCTCATCCTTAAGCTGTTCGGTAATACCTTCTCTCTCGGCGTATTGTTTTACCAGCCGAAGAAAAAGGGGCTGCGTTTCTTCCTCAACATCGGCAAGATGGGAACGAAGCTTACCGGAAGTGAGCAAATTATAATACAAGACTTTTCGGTGCTGCTTTAAATAGCGCAGCCGGCGCTGTCCCCACACGCCGATGGGGCGTTTTTCTTCGGGTGGTAAGGTGAGATTAGGCAGGCAATAATCTCCCTGCATGGTGTATGTGCCGCCTAGTTGTTCAAATATTGTTTTAACCATAATGCAAAACCCTTCTTTGATACGTTCATTGTACCAAAGGAGATTTTCGTTTACGGATGTGCGATTTTGATGATTGCACATTGCTTATTGAAAATTTTAGTCAATCACGATTTGGTCAATCGTAGTTGACTAAATTGCTATTTGGTAGACATTTCATTCTTTCAGAAAGCTTTCTTTGTCATTACTCAGCACTCCCTTCGCTGTCTGCTGTGTGCAGGTCACGGATTTTCCGCCAGCTTGAAAAGCCTTGCAGGGTGCGGATATCTTGATAATCTTTGTCGGCATTCGAACTGTCCGTGTATTGCCTTTTGATTTTTGTTCTTTCCGTTCTTTCCGCAGTCCTTTCCAAAAGCGGAAAAATCGTTGATTGGAACCGATGGGCGATTTCTTAGTATTTTCGGGCGATTTTTTCAAAAAGCCCAGATTTCATGCGGGTTTGCGGGTGTACAAGGCTGACTGAAACTGACAGGAGAAACTATGTAATTAACAGACGGCGATAAAACTCGAAATGCGGTAGGTCGAGCAACCGGCGCGAGGATTCAAATCCCCCCATCTCCGTGATCTGCATTATCCACCGGCATATTTTTGCCGGAGTTTTTTCATTGCATAGAAAACGGCGTTCCTATGCAATAACAAAGTTCCGCTTGGAATCACACTGCGGTGAAGATGCAGATGTCGCTTATGCGGCCCGCCGAGGGCAAAGAATCCTATACAGCAGGATTTTTTGTTTTTAAGGAACGCAGTCTGTAAAATAAAAAATGTTTTGCGCCGGATGCGCACGCGCGGTAAGAAAGGTTTATTTGGTTTGCCGGACATACATGCGTATCAGTTCCCCGGAGTTTTCTTCAGCCATGCATAGAAATTGCCAGCCGTAACGTTCATAAAAAGAAGTATGTTCGGTGATCAGATAAAGTGTATGGATGCCAAAGCCGGCCATATCATCACAGGCAAGCTGTAAAAGCTGACCGGCAAGCCCGCGCCCACGGTATTCCTCGGAGACATAAAGTGCACATATATTTGGCGTCAGATCGGTACGTTTGTGAAAATCATTTTCAATAACGCCGGCCCCTCCGATGATTGCGCCGTCCTGGACCGCAGCATACCATTGCGGAATGGCGCCGGTGCACCGCAGGCATTGGCGGATGCTTGTCTCGTATTCCTCCTGGGGAATCTGCCATTTGGTATGAAACCAGGCAGCCGCAGATAAAGCCAGATCCGGATGCTCGCGGATTTTTAAAAGTTCCATAATCTCCCTCCCTGAAAAGTTAGTATTTTGCGAAACTATTGTATCATATGGATACACGGACGTCAAAAACGAAAAAAGTAATGGACTTTTTCCAAGATCGATGTTATAATAGCGACATGCAGATATGGTTCATCGGTAGAACGCCAGCTTCCCAAGCTGGAAAGGGGGGTTCGATTCCCCTTATCTGCTTTTTTTATTGGAAACGGTGTTTCTATAAATGATACAATATCAATAACAGATCAAAGCTTTTGCCTGTGAAGATTCATTAAAAATAAGTTTATGCTATGGGGTGGGGATATGACGGAGCTGGAGAAAATTTTAAGTGCCCTGGGCGGGGATGATGAGGAGATCGTCGATTATACTCAGATGCGCAGAGATTTTGAGGAAGCGATGATGATGTATGCCGGAGCGATTCGGGAGGTACGCACAAAGCTGGAAGTTTTAAATGATGAATTTAAAATTCGCAGCCGGAGAAATCCAATCCATTACATCAACAGCCGCATTAAAACGCCAGCCAGTATTCTGGAGAAGATGCACCGGAGAGGCTACCCGGTCACGATGGAATCGTTGCGGGAAAATATGCATGATATTGCCGGTGTGCGTGTGATTTGTGCCTATGGTTCCGATATTTATTCCATCGCAGAAATGCTCATGAAGCAGGACGATGTGATGGTTCTTATGGTGAAGGATTACATTAAAAATCCAAAGGCGAACGGTTACCGCAGCCTGCATCTGGTGATTGAAATTCCCGTTTATTTTTCGGATAAAAAGCAGTTTTTAAAGGTGGAGGTCCAGATACGGACGATGGCGATGGATTTCTGGGCGAGCCTGGAGCATCAGATCCGCTATAAAACCGATGGAAAGCCAAGTGAGGAAATTTCCAATGAATTAAGAGAGTGTGCAGAGATCATCCATGACACAGATGCGAAAATGGAACGTCTGTACACGATGATGCAGTCATTGTAAATCATTAAAAGACAAGCTGTGCCGCAGCCGGCGGCAGGAATGGTCCGCCGGAGATTGCGGCAGTCGAATGATGTCGATACTTTATGAGTGAAATTTCTGGTTTATTTGTGTATAATGTTATTAATCTGAAAGTTTCTTTAAACCAATTCTATATGTGTTCGTTTGATCCATCAGGATTTCTGAGTTTATCTTGTATCAGCCATTTTAGTAAATGATTATGTCGGTGCATAAAGGGCAGCATGCCTGAAAATGTATTGCCCCTGTATACCGAAGCCGGATTCCCGATAATTTTTCCGACTTTGTATGACGCGGTATGCTGTCCGTTTGGTGATGGGAGATGTTGCTATGGATTATTTGATTGCTGCTCACAGTGATGCCGGTATCCTTAAAAAAATCAATCAGGATGCGTTGCTTGTGAAGGTGGCACTGTCGGCTTTGGGGCGGCTCTGTCTGTGTGTTGTCTGTGATGGCATGGGCGGGCTTTCTAAGGGGGAGCTGGCCAGTGGGACGCTTATCCGGGCCTTTGAGCGCTGGTTTGAACGGGATTTCCCGGAAATGCTTAAAGGAAATTTTGATGTGCAGCTGTTAAAGTCTGTCTGGATGCAGATGATTTTGGATGAAAATCAGCGCATGGGCGCCTATGCACGGCATCAGGGCGCTTTGATGGGGACAACGGTGACCGCGCTGCTGATCATACAGGGACAGTATTTTTTGATGAATGTGGGGGATACGCGGGCATATATGCTGGATCGGGCGCTCCATCAGCTGACAAAAGATCAGACGTGGGTTCAGTATGCGCTGGATCAGGGGAGTATGACTTTGGAGGAAGCAATCAGCCATCCACGGCGTCATGTGCTGCTTCAGTGTGTCGGGGCCTCAGATACGGTCGTTCCGGATTTTTATCAGGGCGGGGTGCTGCCGGATCAGATGTTTCTCGTGTGCACTGACGGATTTCGCCACCGGGTGTCGCCGGAAGAGTTTTATGATTATCTTAATCCCGGGGCGGCCGTCTGTGAAACGGATATGACAGACGGGTTACAGACATTGATCCGGATGAATAAGCAGCGCCGGGAGACAGATAATATTTCCGCAGCGTTGATACGCACATGCAGGGAGGCGCAGCATTGATTAAGATCGGTTCTTTTGTGGGCGGAACGTATAAGGTACTTGAAAAGATCGGACAGGGCGGCATGAGCGTTGTATATCTGGCAATCAATGAGCGGGCGAATAAAATGTGGGCGATAAAAGAAGTCCGAAAGGATGGTGTACAGGACTTTGATATGGTGTGTCAGGGGATCATGACGGAGATTCATATTTTAAAAGGCCTGAATCATAAATACCTGCCGGCGATCGTAGATGTGATCGATACCGGTGATACACTGCTGATCGTTATGGATTACATACAGGGAAAATCGCTGTATACCGTTTTAAACGAACGGCTTGAGGAAGAAGGCATCCCTCCCGGTGTGGAGGAGGTGCTTTCATGGGGGCGTCAGATCTGCGATGTCCTGTATTATCTGCATACCCGGCCCCAGCCGGTGATTTACAGAGATTTAAAGCCGGGCAATGTGATGCTTAAACCGGATGGAGATATTTGTGTTGTGGATTTTGGCATAGCCCGGGTATTTAAGCAGGGAAAGCCGGAGGATACGACCTGCCTTGGCACGCCAGGATATGCGGCTCCGGAACAGTATGGAGGCGGACAGAGCCGGCCGCAGACCGATATTTATAATTTCGGGGCAACGCTTCATCATCTGATCACCGGCAGAGACCCGCAGGCAACGCCTTTTTATTTTCCAAGGATTACCTGCTGTCGGCCGTCGCTTTTGGAGGAGACACCTGCGAGGCTGAGAGGGGCGTTGCTCGGTCTGGAGATGATTATTGAAAGGTGCACCCGATATGGGATGGAAGAGCGTTATGCATCCTGTGCCGAACTGAAATATGATCTGGAGCATCCGCAGACGCTGGGGCTTCCTTACAGAAGAAAGCTGTCCAGGGCACTTTATGCCTTTTTGGGCTGTGTATGTATGGCGCTGGTTTTTGGCGGCGCTTCGTTATTTGGCATGGGGATGGAACGGCATACAGCCAACAGCGGCTATGACTATTATTTAGAGCGGGCAAAAACCGCAGGCGGTAAAGCGCAGATGGATTTTTATAAGAAGGCGGTTGCTTTAGACCCGGTGCGGGAAGAAGCATATTTGCAGATGCTGGATGTGATGACTGCGGATGGTGATTTCTCGGCGGAGGATGAGCGTACGGTCACATCGGTGCTTCATTCCAAAGCTTACGGACGTGCGATGGATAACCAGGCATATCTTCAGACAAACAAAAGCGGATATGTGAAGTTTGCGTATAAGATGGGGACGACCTATTACTATGATGCCGCTGATGGCAGCGGTGATAAGTCTGTTGCGGCGGGCTGGTTTGAACCGGTGGCAGAGGCGGATATGGACGCGCTTGACCTGGGTGCGGACGAGCCGTACAAAGAGGCCTGGCAGGCACGGGCCCGGGTCTTGGGGCGTATCGGCAGCTATTATAAAAGCAAGCTTGGCGTTACAAACAGAGCCGGAGACGCTGAAGTTTCTTACCGGGATTACTGGAATGACCTTATGGCACTTTTGGACGGGGATGTGGCCGGTAAGGACAATACGATGACGGAGCTGCGTTTATATAACGAGATTGTCGGACAGATATGCACAAGAGCCGTGGAATTTAAAAATGAGGCCGGGCTCACACGGGACGCGATGGAGCAGGCTTTGGCTGAGGTTGAGCGCTGCATGGACAGGCTCCCTGCGAGTGAGAATCAAAACAGTTCGGGATCGGGAACGTCAAAAAATTATGAAAAACAGCTTGTTGAAGCGCTTCAGAGTAATATCCGCCTGGCACGAAAAAATATAGAGGCTGTTTTTTCCACAGACGGGGAGACACAAGGGGAAGGAGATGGGATATGATGCGAACGCAAAATTTTGAACATCTTGCAGGGCTGTACCATTGTATTTTTCTATACTGCGGTGTCGGCGCGATTTTATTTGCGGCCGCTGCGGTTGTTTTATTTATATGGCTGAAAATTCCAAAAGTATTTTTGGAGCTGAGCGGACATACAGCGAGAGCGGCTATTGCACGGATGTCTGCTCAGCAAGAAAAGGGCGGCCGTGTGCGCCGCAGAATGTCTGTTGTTAAAATGGCCAGAAAAGCAGCCGCTGCACCGGAAACGGCGGCTATATCCGATGCCGTACGGGGAACGGCATCGGACAGCCCGGACTGCTGTACGGTATCGTTGCCGGAAAACGGCGGTTTTTGTGTGATACGGAGTATTGTCAAGGTGCACACCGGGGAGGTGATTGAATGATCGGACGCAGGCGGGCTCAGCGGATGAACAGGCGTACGGGCGGGGGGAAGAACAGGCGGATAAACAAGAGAAAGAACAGGCGAATAAACAGGTGGATAAACAGGAGAAAGAACGGACGTATAAACGGGAGGAAGAACAGGTGTATAGATGGGCGGCAATTATGGCAGAGCGCAGCCGCTGTGGTTAGCTTTACTGTGGTGGCCGCTGCGGCAGGCTTTATCATGATGAGCACGGCGATACCGGGAATCCCTGCTGGACGGGGCATTCTGGCCGCAGAAATGCAGGCGCCGGGAGCCGGAGAGACCGATATGAAAGTATCGGAAAGCAGAGCGGGGGAATTGGAAGCGCCGGAAGCCGGTATGACGGAGGCAGAAACGCCGGTAGAAGATATGCAGGAGCCGGTACCCGGATTTTGTGTTGTGGATGCGCAGGGGGCTGAGCTTGAGGAAGTGATTCTGACCTTTGGTGACGAAGAACTTGTGTTAAGGCTTAGAGAGAGCGGCAAAGCGGCCTCCGCAGACAGTAGCTGTGCGGTCACAGGTGTGTTTACAAAGTCTGAAGATACTTATGTGCCCTGTGATCCTTCGTTAGCTCCGGTCACTGCCCGTGTGGAAGTCCGGGAGCAGAGCCAGGTGCTTATTTTAAAGGCGGAGGCTGCGGCGGAAAAGGTTTATATCGGCCTGGCAAAAAGTGACGGCGGCCAGAGCGCATCCCCGCCGCTGTATTTTAAAGTGACGGTCAAACCGAAGGAAATTGTCCTGACGAACGTTAAAGTAGCTGAAAAAGTGTATGATGGCACAAATCTGTTTGACATCGAGGCAGAAGCGGCAACCTCCGGCATGACCGATGCGCTAAAGGCGGCACTGCCGGAGAACGGGCATTTATGCTTTAAACAAGTACCTGTATCGGGGCCGGACGGCGGTGCTGTGAAAAATGTCAGGGATAGTACCGGGGATGCCAGGGCGGCACTGACTTTGAGTACGCAGACGCATCCGGGATGGCACAATTTTACCTTGTCCGATTCACAGGCTGTACCGGTCGGGGCGGCCGTTATTTTGCCGGAAAAGCTGAGAGTGGATGTCATTGATCTTGACGGCGGTTTTTGCCGGGATTATCATACTAAAAATCCGGATTCCGAAACACTTTACCGTTCGGGAAGGACCGGCATTTGCTATGCGGGCTTTGCCGGAGGTGAAACAGCGGATGTACTATCTGATTATGCGGCGCCGGTTTTTGTTGTTTCCGGGGTGGATGAGACATCACCTGCGGGACTTGATGAAAATGGCCGGGTTTATCCAGGGGTGATCGGCGTCGATATTGCTGCAATGAATCAGGATAGCCAGGCATATCAGCGCAATTATCAGTTTTTTGAAGGAGGCAGGGCCTCACTGCGCGTGCTGCCGGAGGCAGTGGCCGGTTCAGACGGCGGATGCCTTAGGTTATCCGAGGAAAGCTGCGGTGCTTTTATAGACCACAGAGGATGCATGTATATCCGGACACAGGAGGATGGCCGTACGGCCCGGGTGAAATTTCAGCTTAAGGAAGGATTTAACGGCCTTCTTCTTAAAACGGGGGAGCAGTGGACCGATATTACAGATGGCTATGATTTTGCCGATCTTCCTGATGTCTCTGTTCAGACATTCAGATTTGTGAAACTCGATCAGGACCCGGCACAGCAGCACTCGACACAGTCATTTTCCGTGAACGTTTACCGTGATGACGATCCCCCGGAAGCTTTTGTGGTGACCGGACAGACACAGATACCTTTTAGGGCACTCTCAGATACACTGGTTTTTGGAATTTTTTCCAGGACAAATATCCAGGCTAAGCTGACTGTGTGCGAGCCGCAGATTTCAGAGGCTATATCCGGTTCGGGTATAAAATCATGCCGGTATGGAGTGGCGGACCTTGGGGCGATGGCCGGATTTGATGTTCAAAGCTCTGTGACATATGCGGATATTTTGGATGCGGTGCCGGTGACCTATAAGGATATTCCGGTAACGGGCGAAGGGAAAGAAATGCTGTGTTTTGATCTGGAGGAAGCGATTGGAGCGTTGGATGACAGTAAACCGGGGAGCGGCTGTTATGTGATTTTTGCAGAAGTAACAGACTGGGCAGGAAATACGATGGTTTGCGGGAGCAGCGGGATCATTGTGGAAAATATCCCGCCGGACATTCAGATTGCCGGCCTGACCGATGCAGAGCTGACAGAAAATACAATTTATGTCAACTCAGATGCCGTGTTTGAAATTGTTGTCCGGGAGAATAGATATGCGGACGATATTTGCTCGGGTATTCAATCTGTGATGGTTACAGCCAGGTATGAGAATGACCGTACGCCGGTGATTTTAGCAAAGGCTGATTATTCCGATATGGAGTGCATGACACCGGATGTGCTGACAAAGAATCTTTTGAGTTATGTAAACTCAAATATTGCTTTAGATCAGGTCAAAGACGGCGAGAACCAAAAAATCCTGCTGATGGCAGAGGCTGTGGATTTTGCAGGGAATGTGAGCCGTTCGGGAGCGTACTGGGTCGTTATTGATAAAAAGGCGCCGTCGGTTACCTGTAAACTTGAAGGGACGACGCCGGGCAGCGGCTATTACCGGTCAGATGTGGCAGTGACAACTAATATTGCAGAACAATATCTGGAATTTAAAGATGTTGTCTATACGATCAGCTATACAAAAGACGGACAGGAACCGGCGGTTTATACCGGCACCTTTGATCAGCTTTGCAGCAGCCCTTTGCCATGCATGAAAAAAGAACAGATACAGGAAGCGTATGCATTGTCTGAGAATATTCAGACAGACAGCGCTTTGCCATCCGTCCAGCTTTGCCTTGTGTTTTGGGCGGAAGGGGCATATTCCCTGAATACAGAGATTACAGATCGCTCTGGGAACCGGACGGTATCGGAAGCGTTGCAGTTTGTCATTGACCGTACGCCGCCGAAAGCTGCGGTCACCGTAACACCGGAAAAGCCATCCGGCGGGACGGATGTTTTTTCAGAGCAGGATCATCCGGGAATTGACGTTACAGTTACGGATATAGGGGATGACAGGTGCGGCTCCGGAATTTTTCGTGTTTCCTGTACCGTAGTGAATCAAACGACGGGGACACGGTGGAGCCGGACGCTTATGGAAGGCGGTCAAAGCAGCGGAGCACTGCCGGGCAGCGGTTTGGTACGCTCATGGAGCGGCCATATGGATTTAGAGGGAGACGGGCACCGTTTAAAGGAGTTGTATAGCAATGATGTGCGTCTGTTTATAACCGTTACCGATGGTGCCGGAAATACGGCCGATGTGCAGGAAGGCCCTTTAAAAATCGACACAGAGGCGCCCGGCGTTGATTTTGAATTTGATACCTCAGATATATCCAAAGAACGCTTTTTTAACACAGCCAGGCAGCTGATGATCACGGTAAATGAACGCAATTTTGATCCGTCCTGCGTTCCGGAGGTTTTATCAGCAAGCGGCGGAGGCTATACATTCAGCGGATGGTCGTCGCACGATGAGATACATACCGGTGTGCTGACCTTTCACGGAGACAGCGATTACACGGTGCAGTTTCAGTGCCGCGATCTGGCCGGAAACCTGTCGGATAAGCTTTGTTTGCCGGAATTTACCGTTGACCGGACGCCGCCAGAGATTACAGTGTCCTATGAGGATAGCAGCACCGCCCGGAACGGACATTATTACAAAGATGTGCGCAGGGCAACGCTAGTCATTACGGAACATAATTTTTGCAGGGAGGATGCCCGGATTAAAATTACAGCCGTTTTAAACGGCAGGGAAATTTCAGTATCAAAGCCTGATGGGTGGACGTCTGACGGTGACCGACATACAATGGCGCTTGCGTTTGAGGCGGACGGCGATTACACGCTGGAGATCGCCTGTACTGATTCTGCGGGCAATCGTTCACCGGAAATAAAGGAGCAGTTTACCATCGACCGGACACCGCCGGAGATATTTATTGACGGTGTTAAAGACTGTTCAGCCAATAAATCTCCGGTTATTCCGGCAGTCACGCTGTCCGATGCAAATTATGATGCCCGCAAAATCACGCTGACACTGCACGGGGTAAAACAGGGATCGATTCCGCTTGATCATATGCTCCTTTGCACCGGACAGACCGGCGGCCAGCAGATGATATTACAGAATTTTGCGGATGCATCGGATGATCTTTATACACTTACCGCAGAGGCTTGTGATCTGGCCGGGAATAAGACCTGTAAACAGATTACTTTTTCGGTGAACCGGGAAGGCTCTAATTATATATTGAGTCCGGAAACGGTACAGCTTCTAAAAACAGGTATTACAAACTGCCCCGGGGATATTGTGATTGAGGAAATCAATGTGGACACGCTGGAATTTGTGGAGCTGGTTTACAGCAGGGACGGCGATGTGATTCATCTTAAAGAGGGGATTGATTATACTGTGGAGAGCTTTGGCGGCGATGGCAGCTGGAAGCGGTATATTTATACGATCCGGGCCGGATGCTTTGAAACGGAGGGCGCCTATGCGATCCATATTTATTCACAGGATAAGGCCCAAAATGCTATGACAAACCGGGTCAAAGGTGTGGATGTTGAATTTATCGTCGATAAGACGCCGCCGCTTATCAGTGTTTCCAATCTTGAACAGCATGGAATTTACCGTGAGCATACCCATGAATTTACGGTAAGTGTCAGGGACAATGCGATTATAGATTATGTTGAGCTGCTTGTGGACAATGTATCTGTGCAGCACTATGATGCCGGGATGCTGGAAGCAAGCGGCGGCCTGCTGACCATTGCCATTGACAGCCGCGATACAAGACAGACGATCACGATCATTGCCTGCGATGCGGCAGGAAATACGGCGAAAACGCCGGAATATGAGGTACTTGTGACGGATAACCGGTGGATTCAGTTTATTTTAAATAAACCGCTGCTTTGGGGAGGGGCTGCGGCCATGGCAGCGGCAGCAGCGCTTCTGATTACACTGATTGTTGTACGGCGGCGCCGGCCGCATGTAAGAGGATAAAAGGATTCAGCTATGCATCATTCAGCCATGCATCTCGCGTTTTCGCAGCTTGAGCTGCGAATTGCCGCTGACACGGCAAAACGCTCGATGGCGGCTAAGCGCCGTATGTCCGGCGAAGCCGAAAGCTGTGCGCCGGCAAGCCGGTCCCTCCTTTCGGCTTCGCCGGCCGCATGGCTGAATAGTTATTCAAATCCGGCATTGACAAAAGGGGCAGCGGTGTTTATAATGAGTGCAGATGTAATGGTCGTGCCCGCAGAGGGGGCGATCTTCATAGAGCAAACACGCAGATGAGACGAGTACGCCGGGAAGCTTTACAGAGAGAAGCGCATATGCTGGAAGCGCTTTATTGGGAACCGGCCGAAGACTACCTCGGAGTGGCTCCAATCAAGTCCGGCAGGCACCGTTATCGCCGAAATGAAGTGGTTTAGCATGTGTTGCGACAACAACAAGGGTGGAACCGCGAGTATCTGATGTGAACTCGTCCCTTTCCGTAGTAGTTTATTGCGGAAAGGGATTTTTTGTTTCATGGAAACTGTGTTTTTAGTGAAATAAAAAAGCTCTGCTTTAGATTACATTGTGGCGGAAAAAAAGATGCCGCTTATGCGGCCCGCCGCAGGCAAAGAAGCCTGCCAGGCAGGATTCTTTACGGTTTTTGATAGGTAAGGAGGAATGATTGATGAAGGTAATTTATAATAACGGCTCCGTGGGAGAGTGTGCGCCGGAGGAGGAGCTTCATATTATCCGCCATACGGCGGCTCATATTATGGCACAGGCCATTAAACGCCTGTATCCGCAGGCGGATTTTGCTTATGGCCCGGCGACGGACAATGGCTTTTATTATGATGTTGATCTTGGTGATGCCAAAATCAGCGATGAGGATTTAGAGGCAATCGAGAAAGAGATGCGCAAAATATGCAAGGAGAATCTGCCAATCCGTGCCTTTACGCTTTCCCGGGAGGAAGCCAAGAAGCTGATGGAAGAACGTCAGGAAAAATATAAGCTGGAGCATATTGATGATCTGCCGGAGGATGCGGTGATCAGCTTTTATCAGCAGGGCGAATATATTGATATGTGTGTGGGCCCCCATCTGACCTATACCAAAGCGCTTAAGGCATTCAAGCTTACCGGCCTTTCCGGTGCTTACTGGAAAGCGGATAAGAACAACAAGATGCTTACCCGCATCAACGGTATTGCTTTCCGCAGCAATGATGAACTGGACGCTCACGTTAAGATGCTTGAAGAAGCTGCCAAGCGTGACCACCGAAAGATCGGCCGCGAGATGAATCTGTTTATGACAAGCGACTATGGCCCGGGCTTTCCGTTTTTCCTGGATCATGGTCTGATCATTAAAAATGTCCTTATTGATTACTGGCGTGAGATTCACCGCAAAAACGGCTATATTGAGGTATCTACACCGATGATCTTAGACCGCTCTTTGTGGGAAACATCCGGTCACTGGGATCATTACCGGGATAACATGTATACGACAAAGATCGATGATAATGATTTTGCGATCAAGCCTATGAACTGTCCAGGCGGTATGGTTGTTTACAAGAGCCGTCCCCATTCGTATCGTGAACTTCCGATCCGCTGCGGCGAACTTGGTATCGTGCACCGCCATGAGCTTAAAGGTGCGCTTCACGGCTTATTCCGCGTGCGCTGCTTTACTCAGGATGATGCCCATATTTTTATGACGCGCGCACAGATTCCTCAGGAGATCAAAGGCGTTGTACGTCTGATCGATGAAGTATATGCCAAGTTTGGTTTTAAATATCATGTCGAGCTGTCCACCCGCCCGGAAAACAGCATGGGCAGTGATGAGGACTGGGAGGAAGCAACAAACGGACTGCGTCAGGCGCTGGATGAAATGGGCATGAATTATGTGGTCAATGAAGGTGACGGCGCATTTTACGGTCCGAAGATTGATTTCCATCTGGAAGATTCCATCGGAAGAACATGGCAGTGCGGTACAATTCAGTTAGACTTCCAGCTTCCGCAGAATTTTGAAGCGGAATATATTGACGAGAACAGCCAGCCGCAGCGCCCGATCATGATCCACCGCGTTGTTTTTGGCTCCATTGAGCGTTTCCTTGGTATTCTCATTGAACACTATGCCGGAAAATTCCCGGTATGGCTGGCTCCGGTACAGGTTAAGGTACTGCCGGTATCTGATAAGCATATGGAATATGCTTCCAAAGTATGTGAGGCGGTAAAGGCTGCCGGTATACGTTGCGAACTGGATGAGCGCAATGAAAAGATCGGCTATAAGATTCGTGAAGCCCAGCAGGTGGATCGCATCCCATACATGCTTGTTATCGGCGCCAAGGAGACGGAGGCCGGTACAGTTACAGTCAGAAGCCGTGATACCGGAGAATCTGAAACAATGTCCATGGAAGCTTTCATTACAAAAGTGGTGAAAGAAAATAAAGAAAGAATCTGATCGTGTATAAATTAAGGAGGCATCACAGATGTCACATGAAGAAGATATTCGTTTTTTAAGACAGGCAATCGAAGTATCCAGGCGTGCCAGAGCTCACGGAAATACGCCCTTTGGAGCGATTCTTGTGGACAGTGAAGGAAATGTGCTCATGGAGCAGGAAAATATCGAGATTACTGAAAAAATCTGTACCGGACACGCGGAGGCTACGCTGGCGGCCAGAGCTTCTCACGAATATTCACGGGAATTTCTCTGGAACTGCACCTTATATACGACCGCGGAACCATGCGCAATGTGCGCCGGCGCCATCTACTGGGCGAATATCGGCCATGTAGTTTACGGCATGACCGAACGCCAGCTTTTGTCGATGACCGGCAGCAACGAACAAAATCCAACGTTTGACCTGCCCTGCCGCGATGTTTTTGCCAGAGGCCAGAAGGCGATCGAAGTGACCGGACCGGTGGAAGAGGTTGTCCGCGAGGCGGCCGCTGTGCATGAAGGCTACTGGGACTAAAACGGCCGGACGTACGGCCGGGCGGCGATTACAGCTTCAGAAAACAAAAGACCGGTAAAAGTTTTTAAAAAACGGGGTTGACGAACGGATAGCCGCGTGCTATGATATAGAAGTTGTATGAAAATACATGAAAACAAAGCAGAGTACTCACTCTCACCTCAGCATCCAACGATGATGACTCGGGTTAATATTTAAGAGCTTAACACGGTTATAGACTTAAATGGTGAGTAGTATGCTGCTCACCATTTTTTGTTGGACATATGGAGGTGTCAATTATTAGCGATTTAATGATCAATGAGCAAATCAGAGATAAGGAAGTCAGACTTATCGGTGAGGATGGAGCGCAGTTAGGGATTATGTCTGCACGGGATGCCTATAAGATCGCAAGAGAGGCAAATCTGGACCTGGTAAAGATCGCTCCTACGGCAAAACCGCCGGTATGCAAGATCATCGACTACGGAAAGTACAGATATGAGATGGCCCGCAAGGAAAAGGAAGCCAGGAAAAAGCAGAAAACCATCGAAGTGAAGGAAATCCGTCTTTCACCAAATATCGATGTCAACGATCTGAATACAAAGATGAACCAGACACGCAAGTTTATCACAGGCGGCAATAAAGTAAAGGTCAGTGTCCGTTTCCGCGGACGTGAGCTGGCGCATACTGCCTCCGGTAAAGTCATCCTCGATCAGTTTGCAGAGAAGCTCTCAGACATTGCGGTAATTGACAAGCCTGCGAAACTTGAAGGCAGAAGCATGGTCATGTTTTTATCGGAAAAGCGTTAATTCATTTTTGTTATTAAGGAGGAAATTACAATGCCAAAAATTAAAACAAGCAGAGCAGCAGCAAAGCGTTTCAAAAAGACAGGTACTGGTAAATTAAAAAGAATGAAGGCTTACAAGAGTCACATCCTCACCAAGAAGTCCACAAAGAGAAAGAGAAACTTAAGAAAAGCGACAATGACCGATGTAACTAATGTAAAGAACATGAAGAAGATTTTACCATATCTTTAATTTGAAGAAACGGAGGTACTGTAAGAATGGCAAGAATTAAAGGCGGTTTAAACGCAAAGAAGAAACATAACAGAGTATTAAAGCTGGCTAAAGGTTACAGAGGAGCCAGATCCAAACAGTATAGAGTAGCAAAGCAGTCCGTAATGAGAGCTCTGGCCACATCTTATTCCGGCCGTAAGGAGAGAAAGCGTCAGTTCAGACAGCTCTGGATCGCCCGTATCAATGCGGCAGCCCGCATGAACGGTTTGTCTTACAGCAAGCTGATGTACGGCTTAAAGCTGGCTCAGGTTGAGGTTAACAGAAAGATGTTATCCGAGATGGCAATCAACGATGCTGAAGGCTTCACAAAGCTTTGCGATGTTGCTAAGGCAAAATTAGCTTAATATTAGTATAGCGAATGGTATAAAAAACTCTTGAGGTACTCAAGGGTTTTTTATTGCATAGAAACTCCGTTTCCATGCAATAAAAAAGCGCTCCGCGCAGGATGCGCACGCGCGCACAGGAAAGAGCCGCGAAAAGCGGCTGCGCGCGGCACGAAAGTTCCGTAAACGGAACTTGATTTTACGCATAGAAACTTCCATAGAAAGCTCGTTTAATTGTTGGAGCATATCGCGAATGTCTGAAAGGAAAATTATGGAGCAGCCGAAACATACAAAGAAAAAAAGAGCGTATCTTGATGATTATCATAAAAATAATGAGGGAAAATATGAATACCGAGGAAAGGTTTTTACGCCTCAGGTGACCGGCAAAGCTTTTTCCAGGAAGAAATGGAGCATGTGGGCGGTCTATATTCCGCTGATCTTATGTGTTGTCGGCGCCGGCTGCATCCCGGCACCGGGATTGATGGGAACTGCTTATGTGATTATCCCATATGCCCTGGGGCTGATGGGAGCCATCAGTCTTGGATGGGGACTGTGCCGGTTAAGCACCGCAGGTGAAGCGTTAAAGTCCTATATTTATGATGTGACCGTTAAAAAGCTTCCGCACAGAGCCGTGCTGACAATCGTGCTCAATGTGCTGGCTATTGCCGCAGAGGCCGTTTATGTCCTGCTTCATGGTACTGGCTCTCAGGCCATATGGATTGCCGTTTTTGCTGTTTTGGAGGTGGCTGTCTGCATTTTTGCAGCGGTAATCTACCGGATCGTCCGGGGGCTTGTATGGAAATGTGACGCAACGGAAAAATCTCCGGCGCAGATGCTGGAGGAAGAACATGCGGAGCCTGCATCCGGGCAGAATTTTCAGGAAAAGGACACTTCTGAGGAAGCATTCAAACAGAGATGATTTTCAGGAAAAGCGCAAGCCTGAGGAAACATTCAAATAGAAATGCTTTTCAGAAAAAGAGCAGTCCTGCAGAAGCATCCAAATCGAAATATTCAAGTAGAAATATTTTTTAGAAAGATATTTTTGCTGGATCACCTCCGCTCTAAGGAATAGAAGCATTTTTACGGCAGTCAAATAAAGCAGTACAGCGTTATTTGACTGATTCGATGCTGTGAGCGCAAGATGTTGTGACGAATTGACAAAAAACACAATTTTATTTATAATAATAAACTGCTCTCGCTGAATGATGGAGCTGCGGGCAAAGGCAGGGGCGCCCCTGCCTTTGTATGTCATTTTATGACATACAAAAAACCTTATCTATCTCAGGCGGGTAAATATATTCAGCCGTGCCCGGCGGCGTCTGCCGGTGGCGTTAAGCGGCTGAGATCAAGGAGGATATTATGAAAAAACCACAGAAGTTATTAGCCATGGCACTGGCGCTGTCCATGTGTGCAGGCTCTCTGGCGGCATGCGGCGGCGGTGGCACAGCAGACACAACCGCTGGTTCCGAAGCTTCGGAGTCCACAGGCGCTGCCGGCGAAACAGGTGCTGCCGGCGAAAGCAGTGCGCAGGGCACGACAGCAGCCGGCGACGGTCAGACATTGGTTGCAGCTACAAACCATTTTGAAGGAAAGTTTTCCCCGTTTTTTGCTGCAAGCGGCGAGGATATGAAGATCGTGAACCTTGTTGCACCGCCTTTGGCAGCCAGCGACCGCGAAGGCGCGATCGTTGAAAATGCCATTGAAGGTGAAACGCGCACATTTAACGGCACAGACTATACTTATACCGGTTTAAGTGATGTGGCGGTTACTGAGAATGAGGACGGCACTGTATCTTATGATCTGAAAATCCGTGATGATATTGTATTTTCCGATGGCACACCGATGACCATCGACGATGTCATCTTTACATTTTATGTGTTATGTGACCCGACCTATGATGGCTCAGCGACCGTTTACAGTCAGCCGATTCTCGGCCTGGAAGAATACCGCAGCGGTATGTCCACGCTGTCTTCACTGATTGCCAATGCCGGTGAAGATAATACAGATTTTACAAACTGGACCGAAGAGCAGCAGACCGCTTTCTGGGATGCTGTCAATGACGGCGGCGTTGCGTTTGCTCAGGCCATCGTAGATGCCTGTGTTGCTCAGGGCCTTGCTGAGGAAGGCGATGTAGCCACAGCTGCCGAGCAGTGGGCTTATCCCGGCCTTGCAGAAGATGCTACGGCAAAAGACTTCTTTATGGCTATCGGTGCTGCCTATGACTGGAACTTTGCTTCCATGGACGCTGAGGCTGCCGATGCAGAGCATACACTGTCCACACTGCTTCCTGAGGATGTTTATAATTATTCCACCGTTGGTGTAAGCACCGGCGAATCTGCCGATTACATCGAAGGTATCGAACGTGTGGATGATTACAGCATGCGCATTACAACGACAGAAGTATCAGCCAATATGATTTATCAGTTCACGACAAATGTCGGTGCGCTGCATTATTATGGTGATACATCCAAGTATGATTATGAAAATCATAAATTCGGCTTTGACAAGGGTGATCTTTCCACCGTGCGTGCAAAGACAACCGAGCCTTTAGGCTATGGTCCTTATGTATTCAAGGATTTCTCCAACGGTACTGTATATCTGGAAGCAAACCCGACATACTACAAGGGTGAGCCTAAAATCAAGTATCTGAACTACCTTGAGACAATGGAGGACGATAAGACCGTTGGTATCCAGGCCGGAACCATCGATGTCAGCGATCCTTCCTATTCAGACGAGGTGCGCAAGCAGGTTGCCGAGTATAACGGCGGAAGCGAAGACCTTGAAGGCAGCGTCGTAACTATGAAGCTTTACGATTTCCTTGGCTATGGCTATCTGGCACTGAGCGCAGATAATGTCAAGGTCGGCAGCGATCCTGCCTCTGAGGAATCCAAAGACCTGCGTAAAGGTATCGCAACCCTTCTTTCCGTTTACCGTGATGAGGCGATTAATTCTTATTACGGCGATACCGCAACGATCATTAACTACCCGATTTCCGATACTTCCTGGGCTGCTCCAAGAGTAACCGATGACGGTTATCAGGTTGCATATTCCACCGATGTTGACGGAAATCCGATCTATACCGAAGGCATGAGCACAGAAGATAAGTACGCTGCCGCTAAGGAAGCTGCGCTTGGCTTCTTTGAAGCTGCAGGCTATACCGTAGCAGACGGCAAGGTGACCGCTGCTCCGGAAGGCGCCAAGATGGGTTACCAGGTTAATATCGGCGCAAACGGCCAGGGCGACCATCCGGCATTCCTGATGCTTAAAAATGCATCCGATGCGTTTGCCGAGATCGGTATGACTCTGACTGTCAACGATATTTCTACAGCAGCAGAGCTGTACCAGACCTATCAGTCCGGCGTGGCGGATATGTGGGTAGCTGCATGGCAGGCAACCGCAGACCCGGATATGTATCAGTTATATGCCAGCGATGGTGCGACCAACTACTATAAGATCAACGATGCGGATCTGGATGAGTTGATCATTGCTGCCCGTCAGTCCACCGATCAGACCTACCGCAAGGGCTTATATCAGGCTGCGATGGAAATCATCATGGACTGGGGCGTTGAGCTTCCGATCTATCAGAGAAGTGAGTGCTATCTGTTCTCCACAGAGCGTGTGAACATGGCTACCTTAACGCCGGACCTTACACCGTTCTGGGATTGGACCAACGACATCGAAAAACTGGAATTAAATTAATCGAACTGAAGCGAGACATGGATACAGGGAACCGCTTCCATAACCGGAACGGTTCCCTTTTGTCTTTTATGACATAGGAAAGGGTGCGGTACTTTCCTATGTCATAAAAGACGCCACGCAAAAGAATGGAGAGATTTCCATGAAAAAATATATATTTAAACGAATACTGATGTCCATCGGTATTTTGTTTTGTGTGACATTTATCCTGTATGCGCTCATGCGCAGTCTGCCGGGTTCCTTTGTGGAAACGCAGGCCATGACCCTGTCCCAGGGCGCCGGGGCCAAATCCTATGACGAGTGGCTGGCCCAGCTTAATGCGACCTATGGTATGGATAAATCGTTGATCCCGGGATTTTTCACATGGCTGTCCGGAGCGATTCAGGGCAATTTCGGCGATAGCTGGAAATATGCGGTGCCCGTGATCGATAAGTTTAAAGAAGTGATCGGCGTGTCCGTCGTTATGGGCGGTATTGCCTTTGTTTTACAGATCATTATCGCCGTTCCTCTTGGAATTATCGCTGCGACAAAGCAGTATTCCCGTCTGGACTACGGCATTACTGCCGGCGCGCTCATCGGTATTTCGCTGCCGACGTTTTTCTTTGCGACCATATTAAAGCTCATCTTTTCTGTCCATCTGGGATGGTTTGACCTGTACGGTCTTGTAGGACGTGATTACGCGCAGTTGGATGCCTTTGGCAAGTTCCTTGACATGGGCAATCATCTCGTACTGCCGATTGCAACGATCGTTATTGTGTCTGTCGGTTCCCTGATGCGTTATACCCGTACAAATATGCTCGAGGTGCTTAATGCGGATTACATCCGTACAGCCCGCGCCAAAGGCTTAAGCGAGCACCGGGTCATCTATCACCATGCGTTCAGAAATACGCTGATCCCGCTGGTGACTATTATCGGCGGTTCCCTGCCGGGCCTGTTTTCCGGCGCTCTGATCACCGAGACATTGTTTTCGATTCCCGGAATCGGCTGGACCTCTTACCAGGCGATGATCATCGGTGACATTCCATTTTCAATGTTTTATTTAACCTTTATTGCCATTCTTACACTGGCAAGCAACCTGTTGTCCGATATTTTGTATGCGGTCGTTGACCCCCGCGTGCGCATTGCCTGAGAAAGGAGCGATTGTTATGAGTGATCCTATGAAGAACGATAAAGATAAAAACTCCGCGGACAATGCCTATTCGTTAAATGATGACCGCCGTGTAAAGGTGCTGTCTCCGGGTGCGCTTGTCGCACGCCGCTTTTTCAGAAACCGTCTGGCCGTGCTTGGACTGACTATGCTGGTCGTGATGTTTATTTTTTCATTTGTCGGAGGACTGCTTAGTCCTTACGGACAGGATGAGCAGTTTTACACCTATACCAACATGCAAAAGGACTATGCCGGCGTTGTTGAAAATGAAGATTTCCGCTACACAGAGGCGGACGGTCAGGAATTTAGCTCCATCCTTGAGGCAAAGTTTCTGCTCGCCCAGGGCAAGGGTGATCCATCCTTTGAAAATAAGGATGTGACCTATGATATTACCCAGGAAGGCGATGAGCTGTATACGATTTCCACAGGCGGCACCGTGCTGGCCCTTGCCTCAAAAGACATTATCAATGTGGAGGACGGACAGACACTTTCATTTAACACCCGTCTGGCTGCTCTTAAGGCCTATGGCGCCGGCGAAACCTCTTTTTCTGCCGACGGCACCGACTATACGCTGGATGAGGAAGGCAATATCGCTGCCAACGGAACGACCGTTGCCTACATCAGCCGTCTTGTCGTATCTCCGGTGGAAAACGGCGCTGTGATTTCCCGCGAGGTGCGTGAGCAGATTGCCATGGCCATTGAGGAAGATCAGGAGAGCGTGACGGTGACCGATGCCAATGGTGAGCCGGTTGATTATAAGATTACTTACGACCCGTCCAAAAAGACATGGTCTGTGAGCCAGTCCACGGAAACGTATGTGTATGACCGTTACGCTGCGCCGTCAAAGAGCCACTGGCTTGGAACCGATACAAATGGTATGGATATGCTTACCCGTCTGATGTACGGCGGACGTATTTCGCTTGTAATCGGATTTATCGTCGTGATCATTGCCGCTGTGCTGGGCGTTATCCTCGGAGGCATTGCCGGTTATTTCGGACGCTGGGTCGATAACCTGATTATGCGTATCGTTGATATTTTCTACTGTATACCGTCGCTGCCGCTGATGCTGATCCTCGGTGCGGCCATGGATGCGCTTCAGATCGATCCGATGATCCGTATGCTTTATCTGATGCTCGTGCTGGGCTTTTTAAGCTGGCCGTCCATCGCCCGTCTTGTCAGAGGCCAGATACTTTCTTTAAGAGAGCAGGAGTTTATGACCGCTGCGGAAGCCTGCGGCATCCGTGCCAGCCGGAGAATCTTCAAGCATCTGATCCCGAATGTCATTCCTCAGTTGATCGTTACATGTACAATGAGCCTTGGCTCTACGATCATCACCGAAGCAACGCTGTCCTTCCTCGGAATGGGCGTAAAATTCCCGTTTGCTTCCTGGGGAAATATTATTAATGATGTCAATAATGCATACGTTATGACGAATTACTGGTTTATCTGGATTCCGGCAGGTATTTGCCTGCTTATCACAGTACTGGGCTTTAACTTTGTCGGCGATGGCCTGCGAGATGCATTTGACCCGAAAATGAAACGGTAAGGAGGAAAAAGGATGGCTAAGAAAAAAAATGAAGGCTATCTTTCAGGTAAAGAGGCCCGCAGGATTTCCAAAGAAAACCGCAGGATCACCAATGCCCTGGAGAAAAAGCGCAAGCGTAAGCATATCCCGGAGTCGGAGTATATGACGACGATGCGTGATCCGAAAAATGCCGTAGAGTTTGATAACCTCCATACCTATTTCTATACAGACTCCGGTGTGGTCAAAAGTGTGGATGGCGTAACCTTTGATGTGCCCATCGGAAAGACGGTCGGCGTCGTAGGCGAGTCCGGCTGCGGCAAGTCTGTGACCAGCCTTTCGCTGATGCAGCTGATCCAAAGACCCCAGGGCCAGATTGTAGACGGGGCGATTCGTCTGAATCTCGGGGATAAAGCCTATGATGTCGCAAAAACGCCGGACAAGGTGATGCAGTCGCTTAGAGGCAACTATATTTCCATGATCTTTCAGGAGCCCATGACCTCCTTAAACCCGGTATTCCGTATCGGACAGCAGGTCGATGAGGTGATCGCCCTGCATGACGGCGCCGGAAAGAGCAAGGAACAGATTAAGGCGCGTACGATCGAGCTGTTAGATATGGTCGGCATTGCCAACAGTGCCGGCGTTTATAAAATGTTCCCGCACGAGCTGTCCGGCGGTATGCGCCAGCGCGTTATGATCGCCATGGCTCTGGCATGTAATCCGAAGCTGATCATTGCCGATGAGCCGACCACAGCGCTGGACGTGACGATCCAGGCCCAGATTCTTGATCTGCTCCGAAACCTGAAAGACCGCATTAATTCTTCCATCATGCTCATTACCCATGACCTGGGCGTGATCGCGGAGATGGCCGATGAGGTTGTCGTTATGTATGCCGGGCGTGTTGTAGAAAAAGGGACTGCGGAGGAGATTTTTGAACATCCCTCCCATCCGTACACGATCGGACTGATGGCTTCAAAGCCCGTGGTCGGCAAGCCGGTGGATAAGCTTTATTCGATTCCAGGAAAAGTGCCCAATCCGGTCAATATGCCCGATTACTGTTATTTTAAAGACCGCTGCGAAATGTGCGTTGAGGCATGCAGCGGAAAGTATCCGGATGAGATCAGCCTTTCACCGACCCATAAGGTGAGCTGTTACAGATATTATAAAAATGCCGGGGCTTCACCGGCATCCGGAAAGGGGGAGAACTGATGGCTCATACAAAAGAAATGAACGATGCGGATTTTACACCGGTAACCTATGACCCCCAATATATTTTAATGGTCAATGACTTAAAAAAATATTTCCCGATCAAGGGCGGGATGGTATCCCGTGTGGTTGGCCAGGTTAAGGCCGTGGACGGCGTAACCTTCAATCTGAAGCGGGGAACAACGATGGGACTTGTCGGTGAATCCGGCTGCGGAAAGACAACGACCGGACGGACGATTCTGCGTCTTTCCGGAGAAAAAACCGGCGGCCAGGTACTTTTTAACGGTCAGGAAGTGTATGACATCCCGAAGGATAAGCTTCGCGATCTGCGTACAAAAATGCAGATCATTTTCCAGGACCCGTTTTCCAGCCTTTCTCCCCGTCTGCCGGTTGGCGAGATCATCGGCGAGGCTGTTCGGGAGCATCACCTTGTGCCAAAGGCTGAGTTTAATGATTATATCGATCAGGTGATGGACAACTGTGGTCTCCAGCCGTTCCACAAAGACCGCTATCCCCACGAATTTTCCGGCGGTCAGCGCCAGCGTATCTGCATTGCCAGAGCACTGGCACTGAATCCGGAGTTCGTTGTCTGCGACGAGCCTGTGTCCGCACTGGATGTGTCGATTCAGGCGCAGATCATTAACCTGTTAAAAGACCTCCAGGAAAAATATAAGCTGACCTATCTGTTTATTTCCCACGATCTTTCCGTTGTGGAACATATTTCAGACACTGTCGGCGTTATGTATCTCGGGAATCTTGTGGAATACGGTGCGACGGAGGATATTTTCAAAAATCCTGTGCATCCTTATACAAAAGCGCTGTTTTCGGCAATCCCGATCCCGGACCCGAAAGCCAAGATGAGCCGTATTGTGCTCCAGGGCTCCATCCCGTCCCCGGCAAATCCGCCGTCAGGATGCAAGTTCCATACCCGCTGCCAGTATTGCATGGAGCGGTGCAAAACGGAGGTTCCGGAACAAAAGGAAATCGAGCCCGGACATTTTGTAAGATGCCACTTATTGTAAAATATCATTACTGTAAGAGGGTACTTGCCTTAATATGTAAGGGGCCATTTACTGTAAGCAGTCACTTGCTTTAATATGTTAAGGAGCCATTTACTGTAAGCGGTCACTTGCTTTAATATGTTAAGCGGCCATTTTATGCAGGCTGTCATTTATTGTCATGCTTTGATGCTGTCAGACTGCCGGAATATTTGGGGCATGGCCAGGCTGCGCTGGCAGGCCATGCCCCAAAGGGCAGTTTTATGACCGCATGTAAGGAGGCCAGGATGCGAAAAAAAGATGAGGATGTATGGATTCATGATGAAGGGGAATGCCCGCCGGAGTCCGGACGCCAGATGATTCCCAATACAGATTTGAGCCCTAAGGAACGCCGCTGGGTTATTTTAGGCGCCCTGTCCAGTGCTCTTTTGATCGCTCTGGCCTTTCTGGCAGGGCTTGGCATCATTGTTGCTCTGATGCTGATTTTCTGGTAAGGGAAAAATTTCTTGACAAATGTTTTAAAAAGGCATAAGATATAACCATATTCCTCCTTAGCTCAGTCGGTAGAGCATTCGGCTGTTAACCGAAGTGTCGCTGGTTCGAGCCCGGCAGGGGGAGTCCAAAAATGAGCCCGTAAATGTTTGCGTTTACGGGCTTTATTATTGCATAGGAAACTGCGTTCCTATGCAATAATAAAGCTTCGCTTAAGATGCGCATGCGCGCGATAAGAAAATTGTCGCTGAAGCGACCGCGCTTGGCGCTTAAGTTCCGCAGACGGAACTCTTTGTTCTGGAAAGACCTGATAGTATATATTTTTACTGTCTGGAAAGACCTGATAGTATATGTTTTTACTGTCGGGCTTTTTTATGTTTCAGAGAGGCTTATGAAATGTGAATCAGGAGTTGGCAGATGCCTGTGAAATGGAGGGCTTATGAAAAAACAGATAACAGATATACAGCCCCGGCCGGTTCCGGGGAAAAGCCGGGCTGAGGAGGAAGCACAGCTTAAGCTGATCATCAGTGTGGCGAAGGAACGCCTCAAACAGGCAGAGGCTGAGACGGAAACGCTTTCCGGGCAGCTTCATGAACTGATGGAATCCTACGGGCCGAAGGAGAAAGAGGGCCTGTCGATGCTGCGCAATATCCAGGTGCAGATGGATCAGAGCAAAAGAGACCTGATGCGCCGGAAAAAAGCCCGGGAAAAGCCGTATTTTGGCCGGATCGATTTTAAAGACGCGCAGCGTTTTGGAGAGGAATGCTATTATATCGGCCGGGCCGGTATTTTTAAAAGCCCGACAGAACCGATCGTTATCGACTGGCGGGCGCCGGTTGCTTCTCTGTATTATGAAAATACGTCGGGCCGCTGCCGCTATACGGTAAAAAACGAAGGTACTTATGAGGTGGAGCTGCGGCTGAAGCGCACCTATGAAATTGAAAATGATCAGCTGAAGGATTATTTTGACTCGGATGTGGTGGCCAATGATGCGCTGCTGACAAAATATCTTGCCCGAAATAAAACCGCTGTACTCGGCGAGATTATCGCGACGATCCAGCAGGAGCAAAATGATATTATCCGCCGGTCACCGAAATTCAATCTGATCGTTCAGGGGGTCGCCGGTTCCGGGAAAACAACGGTGGCGATGCACCGCATTTCCTATATTTTATATAACTATGAAGAGGATTTCAGGCCGGAGGATTTTTACATTATCGGGAGCAACCGCATACTGCTTGACTATATTACAAGCGCACTGCCGGATCTGGATGTATACGGCGTGCGTCAGATGACGATGGAGCAGCTTTTTGTGCGGCTGCTCTACGAGGACTGGGATGATAAGCGGTACCGCATACGGGCGCTTGATCCGGCAGATTCCGGAGCATGGATGAAAGGCAGCAGCCAGTGGTTTCATGCGCTGGAAGCATTTTGCTGTACCTGCGAACAGAATTGGATTCCCCGGGCATCTGTTTATGTGGAGGAAACCGGAGCCCTGCTGATGGAAACTGCTGATATTGACCGCTATATTAAGAATCATCCGGGAATGTCCATGCAGGAGAAGATTTCAGGACTTAATGCCGTACTTTTATCCCGTCTGGAAAATGAAATGAGCGGAAGGTATGTGACCTATCCGGAAGCTTTGCAAAAGCAGCTTTTACGCCGCTATGGACGCCATTTTGGAGGGAATGTATGGAAGGGCTCTGTTTTTGAGCTTTACGAGCAGTTTCTTTGCCATGAAGAAGCCGCAGGAAACGCAGTGACTTATGAAAAAAATGATTTTGACCTTTATGATCTGGCTGCGCTGGCCTATCTGTACAGGAGAATCAAGGAGACCGATGGCATCCGGGAGACCAGCCATATGATTATCGATGAAGCGCAGGATTTTGGGATGATGGCGTATGAGGCGCTTGCTTATTGTCTTAGGGACTGTACTTATACAATTATGGGAGATGTTTCGCAAAATATCCATTGCGGTTACGGCCTTAATGACTGGGAGCCTTTAAAAAAGCTGTTCCTTCCGGATGGGAAAAGCGGCTTTTGTATTCTGAAAAAAAGCTATCGCAATACGATTGAAATTTCTGAATTTGCCGCGCAAATTCTTCGCCACGGCAGCTTTGCCATATATCCCGCAGAGCCGGTCTGCCGCCATGGACATCCGGTATGTATTCGGGAATGCCTGGGTGAAGCACAGATGCTTTTGGAGACAGAAGCGCTCCTGAGACAGTGGCTTCAGGAGGGGCGGGAGACATTGGCGGTGATTTGCGGGGATGATGAAGAAGCCGCTATGGTCCGCCGGCGCCTGGGAGCTTCCATGACGCTGGCGGACAGCGATCCTGAGAGCGCCGGTTTTACACAGGGGATCATGGTGCTTTCTGTGACATACACGAAGGGGCTGGAATTTGATGGTGTCGTTATTTATCATCCGTCCAGAAACCGCTATCCGTCGGATGATGCCAGCGTCCGGCAGCTTTATGTGGCTGTGACCAGGGCGCTTCACGAACTGGCCATTGTTCACCAGGGCGACCTTACAGATTTGATCGCACTCCCGGCAGAGCGGGATGCCAATCTTATTTTGCCGGAAACTTCCGGGGACACCGCAAATATAAGTCGTGACGATTTACCTGTGCAGCCCGGAGCGCCGCAGCAGGCGGCAGGGGCGGAATTGCGGCGGCAGGCGTCAGAGTCGGAATTGCCGCGGCAGGCGTCAAAGGCCGGAGCGCCGCAGCAGATCGTGCAGCCCGGAGAGGAGGCCACGCCTGGCAAACATCTGACAGTCCCTCTTTTAAAGTACAGGGACAACCGCCCAATAAACCCGTCGCCGTATCACTTTGGCGATTGCCCGGCATCGGGTGCGCTGCGTTCACCCTTTGGAACAGAGGCTGTGAAGGCGCAAAGCTCTGGCTCTGGCAGCAGTGCTGTGAAAAAGATTAAAAAGACAAAGCATTATCTGGATGTGGCCAGTGTAAACGGAGTGCTAAGACTGACGCCGCTGGCAGCGGATATTATTCGCGTGCAGTATAAAAAGGATTTTAAAATACCTTTTAAAGAAAGCTTTTGGGAAGCGTCGCCCGATATTCTGGCGCAGTGGCGTGTAAGAGCCGGACGCTCAATCGTCGAGGCCGCGACGGATGCTGTAACCGTGCGGTTTACGGCAGCCACAGGGGCGCTGTCCTTTTTCACACCGGAGGGAAAGCTGCTGCTGGCAGAAGACCCGGCACATCCCCGCGATCTGAAATCGGGCGGCGCACCGGAAGCATGGAGCTATTTTAACTGGAGAAATGATGAAAAAATTTATGCCAAGGGGCTTCTTAATGATACGCTGGAGCGTATGGCCCATAAAGCCCGCTATATCAGCTTTGGCGGAATGAAAATGCGTATGCCGCTGCTTGTATCCGATGCGGGCTATGGCATCGGGATAGCAGCGCCGGGCACCGTCCTGTGCTGTGCCATTTCTATGTATGGCACCTATGTGTACGCCGACGGAACCGACCAGACCGACTACTACTTCCTATACGGAAAAAGCAGAGAAGGGGCGGTCAAGCTGTATCGGAAGCTTACAGATTTTTCCGGCAATTCCCCTAAACCTTTGCCATCCCCCTCCAAAGCCATTGCTCATCCATGACAGCCATGGTATAATATAGCCGCAGAGCGGCTATATTATACCGCGTCGTTTGCGAAGGGAGCATTCCTTAGCGCAAACGTACGCATCCGTGCGGAGCCATAGCATGTGCGCGGCAGCGGACGGGGAAGCATACTATGGATGCGGCAGCGCACATGATATAATAGCCGCATAGCGGCGATTATACCGCGTCATTTGCGCAGCGAGCGAAGCGGGCAAACTGATGTGCAAATGTACGCATAGGGAGGGAAGAACGATGAAAAATTCAAATAAAAAACCCGGCCGGTACGAATGGGCGTTTGTGATTGCGATCCTTATTCTTGCTCTGGCTGCGGCTTTGGTGCCGGAAACCGGTAGTGCTGCCCTTTTAAATGAGCTGTGTCAGGTTTTAATGCTCTGGCTTGCAGGCGCATATGTCATGCGTTGGGTCATCCGGAGCTTCCGTCAGAAGGGAGACAGCAGCAGGAGAAAGAAAGGTATCGGCGCAAAGGTGACCGGTATCGCTGTTGTTGTAATTTGTCTGGGGCTTGGCGTATGGTTTGGAAAGGACATTGTTCTTGATGTGATCCAGGGGCCTGAAACGACTGTGCTTACGGACATTCAAGTGTATCACGCTCAGGGATACAGCGGTATTTTTTCAAATCACTACACGCTGATTGGCGTGGATGACCGGGGCGAAAAAATACAGCTTGAAATATCAGCGGACGATTATAGCCGGCTGTCCCAGGGAGGCGCGGTCACTGTCCGGTATTACCGGCACACCGGCCACGCCCAGAGTCTTGAAATTGGATAATGATTCTTGCAGAAATGGCAGAATGATCGCTGTAACCAAGGCTTTATAAGATCATAAAGGAGTGAAGTTATGTTAGAAACAAAAATGAAAGCGCCGGATTTTACACTTTTAGACAAGGATGGCCATCCGGTGAGCCTGTCGGATTTTCTCGGGAAAAGAGTCGTTTTATATTTTTATCCGAAAGATAATACGCCGGGCTGCACCCGGCAGGCATGTGCGTTTGCCGCAAGCTATGAACAGTTTAAAAATCAGGATATTGTTGTAATCGGTATAAGCAAAGACAGTGTTGCTTCGCACCAGAAGTTTGCCGACAAGTATGACCTGCCCTTTATCCTTCTTTCAGACCCGGAGCTTTGTGCGATCCAGGCTTATGACGTGTGGAAGGAAAAAAAGCTGTACGGAAAGGTGAGCATGGGTGTTGTGCGCACGACGTATATCATCGATGCGCAGGGAATGATTGAAAAAGTGATGCCAAAGGTGAAGCCGGATACAAATGCGGCGGAAATACTGACCTGGCTTGCGGAGAATAAGTAATGAGAATAATCATTTCCCCGGCTAAAAAGATGCGTGTGGATACGGATAGCCTGCCGTGGCGGGAGCTCCCGGCGTTTCTTCCAAAAACGCTTAAGCTTTGCAGCCAGCTTAAGCAGATGTCTTATGAAGCGCTAAAAAAGCTCTGGAAATGCAACGATTCCATTGCGGCTCTGAATGTGGAGCGTATTGCGCATATGGATTTGTATCACGCGCTGACGCCGGCCATCCTGTCCTATGAAGGCATTGCCTATCAGTATATGGCTCCCGGCGTATTTACCGATCAGGAGCTGGACTATGTTCAGGAGCATCTTCGTATTCTGTCGGGATTTTACGGCATGCTGGCGCCTTTAGACGGCGTAACGCCGTATCGCCTGGAAATGCAGGCGCGGCTGGCTGTAGATGGCGCCAAAGATTTGTATGCGTTCTGGGGTGATTGTCTTGCAAAGGCGCTGGCTTTAGAGACAGACTGTATTATCAATCTGGCCTCACGGGAATATAGTATTTGCATTTCAAGGCACCTTCCGGCGTCCGTCCGTTTTATTACATGCGTATTTGGCGAGGAAAAAGACGGAAGAATTGTCGAAAAAGGGACATTGTGTAAAATGGCCCGGGGAGAGATGGTGCGTTATATGGCGCAGCAGCAGGCGGCTGTTCCGGAGCAGATTCAGTCCTTTGACCATCTTGGCTACCGGTTTGACGCCTCCCGGTCCGATGACCATACATGGGTATTTGTGACAAGGCGGGACAGGCATCCGGAATAACGCGGTATCAGAAGCCGGTGCCTGCGGCAAAATCAGGAGCCGGTGGCTGCGATTAAATCAGGAGCCGGTGACTGCGGTTAAATCAGGAGCCGGTGGTTACGGTTAAATCAGGAGCCGGAGCCCGCAGTCAAATAAAAAAGGTGTCTGCGGATTGACAGTAAAAGCTGTCCGTGGATTAATCATAAAGGTGTCCGCGGATAAGCGGATTCACAGTAAAAATGAAAGTTGAGGATTAGATCAATGAAAATTGCAGTAGCTTATGATAACGGAACGATTTTTCAGCATTTTGGAAAAACAGAGCATTTTAAAATTTATGAGGTTGAAGATAAGAACGTGATTTCAAGCCAGGTGATTGGCTCCAATGGCGCCGGTCACGGGGCTCTTGCCGGACTTTTGGCAGAGCAGGCCGTGGATGTACTGATCTGCGGCGGTATCGGAGGCGGCGCTGTGGCAGCTCTGACTGAAGCCGGCGTCCAGCTGTGTGCCGGCGCTTCCGGAGATGCTGATCAGGCGGTGGAGGCTTACCTGAAGGGCGAGCTTGCATCGACCGGAGCGAACTGTGATCATCATCACGGAGAAGCGCATAGCTGCGGCGATCACGGCTGTGGCGGACATGGAGAGGAGCATGGCTGCGGCGGACATGATGACGGACATTCCTGTGCCGGTGGCTGTGGCGGCTGCGGCGGGCATACCGCGCTGACCGGGCGGAATGTAGGCAAGACATGCCGCACACACTACATCGGTACATTTAATGACGGAACACCATTTGATTCCTCCTATGACAGGGGAGAGCCTCTGGAATTTGTCTGCGGAGCCGGACAGATGATCCGGGGCTTTGATGCGGCTGTGGCGGATATGGAAGTCGGACAGACCGTAGATGTTCATCTGATGCCGGAGGAAGCTTACGGTATGCCGGACCCCAATGCGATTCTGACGTTTGAGATTGCACAGCTTCCGGGTTCTGAAGGCCTTGAGGTCGGACAGCAGGTCTATCTTTCCAATCAGTATGGACAGCCATTCCCTGTGAAGGTTGTTGCAAAAGAGGAAAAGACGATCACGCTTGATGCCAATCACGAAATGGCGGGCAAGGAATTAAACTTTAAAATTGAGTTGGTGGAAGTAAAGTAGAGTAGGATATAACCGGCCGGGGAAAGATGCTTTCCCTGGCCCCTTCGTTATCCGGGCGGTGAAGGCACTGGAAGAAATGCGGTGAAGATACTGGAAGAAATGTGGTGAAGGTACTGGAAGAAGCCTGTTATATTGCGCATGTTTGAGGAGGGAAGCATTTGATTTATGAATTAAAGGACACACAGCCTGTCCGAAAGCTGTTTGAAGGATGGAGGGAAACGATGATCTGGTCCTGTCTGGACGGGATCATGGGACATGTATATACGGACGAATTGCAGCAGCCCTGTTCGGCAATGGCCTGTCTGGGAGATTTTTGCTTCTTAGCCGGTAAACCAAGCAGGGAGCTGGTCAGCTGCCGGCCCGATGGCTGTCAAAACGATTATGTTATCATGGCAGCGTCTTCGCCGGACTGGCACGGCCTTATTACTTCAGTTTATGGGAAAAATGCGCATAAGCGACGCCGCTTTGCCATGAAAAAGGAACCGGATGCATTTCACACCGGATACCTGCGCCAGCTGGCCGGTGCAGCAGATGAATCGGTCACCTTTAAAATGATCGACCGAAAGCTTTATGATGTATGTATAAGCCAGACGTGGAGCCGGGATTTTGTCGCTTTATTTAAAGATTATGAGACATTTTGCCGGCTGGGGCTTGGCGTAATCGCCCTGAAAAACGGCGAACCGGTTTCCGGTGCGGCTTCATACAGCCGTTATAAGGATGGCATTGAAATTCAGGTTGAGACAAAGGAGCCTTACCGGCGGCAGGGGCTTGCCGCGGCATGCTGCGCCAGGCTGATCTTAGAATGTCAAAAGCGTGGGCTGTATCCAAGCTGGGATGCGCACAATTCCAGCTCCGCATCACTGGCAATGAAGCTGGGCTATCATTTAGATTACGAGTATATTGCGTATGAAATCGAAGGCTATGGGCATCCGGCCCATGAGACGGAAAAGCATGGGGGCCTGGTGCCGGAAAAGAAAGACTGCGGACATCCGGAGGCGCCGTGGAAGGTAAGCTTTGGCGGAAGCTTTTGGAAAAATAATGGCCCGGCCGGCACAGAGCTTGCGCTTAATACTTCATTTTTATGGGGGAATGAGCAGTGGTTCATACCGTCGGTTTATCTTTGCCCGGAAGGGCTTGTGATGGATTTATGCCTGAAAGCCCGGCCGGACGTGCTGAAATCGTTTATTGACCGCTGGGATTTGCTCCATGAAGATGCGCACAGCTATTCCGAGGAGGAGCGTGCCAGAATCGGGCAGGAACACCCGCTGACCGCGGAATTTAAACCATGGATATTCCTTGACGGACAGCTGCAGCCTGAATCCGGACGATGCATGGTGTCGTGGATTCCAAAATCCTGCCTGGATGAAAGCTTTCATCCGGAGGAGCGGATGCAGCAGCTACTTAAACATTATGGCCTTGACTGCTCAATGGGATGGGCGGTTTACCGATGCTCCTTCCGATGGCCCAAAAGGAAGCTGTCCGGTGCACCGGACACAAGTCCGGAATCATCCGGTGACTGGTGCGCAGGGGAGAAGCTGTCCGGTGCACCGGACGGCCTGGCATCCCTTGGCCTGCGGATGGAGCGTATGGCGCAGTCATTTGAGGGCCCTGAGTTTTTTACGCCAAAGACGGGAGCATATGTTCCGATGACACATCCGGTGAATGGGCAATCCTATCTTCTCAGGGTTTTGGATTGCCAGGTAAAGAAGCTGGAGCAGGCTGTGAAAACACCCGTATACTATACGCTTTTAACCTACACGGTCACACCGCCCCTTGCGGATGGCTCGTTTATCCTTAAGGATGTATCGGAAGCTAAAACAGTGCCGGTATCAGGCATCGGTGTGATCGGCGGAGCAGACGGCCCGACAGCTGTATTTATCGCCGGGAAGAACAATGCCTGCGGGCCGGAGAGCGGCAATGCTTCAGAAAACGGGGCAGCACCGTATGTGGCCTGTTCATCATTGTATTTTTATCCACCCCAAAATATCCGGTGGCGGATGCTCTTTCTTGAAAAAAACATGGAAAATCTGGAAATCAGACAGCTGCTTCCGATGACATAAATTTTATAAAAAAAGTATATTGTGTATTTTTATTCATTCATATATAATAATACATGTTTTGCGTATCAGATTGATTTAGGGAGGAGCAATGATTTATGCCATGGAAACATAAGAAAGGGACTGGGCCTGCGGTTAAAAAGGACCTGACCAGGCTTAAGACACCCCACACTTACGCAATTATCTTTTTTGTCGTACTGGCCTGTTGGATATTAACATTTATTATTCCTGCCGGAAAGTTCAGCACGCATACGATTGAGTACACCGATGCCAACGGGGAGACGGCCACAAGAACCGTACTGATGGCCGATACCTTCCGGTACAGCTATGGGCTTAACACGGATTTTGTAGCAGACGCCCTGGCAGACATCCGTGAAAATCCGTCACAGATGGAGGAGGTGGGCGTCGATGCCGAAGCGCTGGATGCGCTTCTTGAAACCGATTCATCTCAATGGACACAAAAGGACCTGGATGCTGCCGGCATCAGTGATGATGAAATGTACAGCCTGTACGGAGAGGGCTTCTATGACACGAGTAAAAAGCTCCATAAAACGGCAAACGTGTGGGGCACCGATGATTTCGGCGGCTTTGGCTTTTTAAACTATGTGTTTGAAGGTCTTGTAAGCGGTGACCGTTCCGGTTCAGCGGTCGGCATCTGCGCTCTGATTCTTGTGGTTGGCGGCGCCTTTGGTATCATTATGAAAACCGGCGCTATTGACGCGGGAATTTATGCGTTTATCAAAAAAACAAAGGGGCTGGAACGTCTGGCGCTTCCGCTGCTGTTTATTCTGTTCTCTCTTGGCGGCGCGACCTTTGGAATGGCGGAGGAATGTATTCCGTTTGCGATGATCATGGTGCCGTTTGTCATTGCCCTTGGCTATGATTCCATTGTGGCAGTGACCGTGACCTATGTGGCATCTCAGGTCGGCAACGCCGCCTCCTGGATGAGCCCGTTTTCGGTGGCTGTGGCTCAGGGAATTGCCGGTGTCCCGGTGCTGTCCGGCGCGACCTTCCGCCTTGTGATGTGGATCGTTGTCACGCTGGCCGCCGCAGGCTTTATGATGGTCTATGCAGAGCGCATCCGCAAAAATCCGCAAAAGTCGGTCGTTTATGCCGGAGACGCCTATTTTCGGGAACGGATGGATGCGGTAACGGAAGAGGAGCGGGCGTTTAACCTTGGACATAAGCTGATTTTGCTGGAAATGCTTGCCGTGCTCATCTGGATCATCTGGGGCGTAACCCAGAGAGGCTTTTATATTCCGGAGATCGCCTCACAGTTTTTTGTGATGGGCTTTGCTGCCGGTGTTACAGCGATTATCTTTAAGCTTAACGGGATGACCATCAACGGCATGGCGTCCGCTTTCCAGGGCGGCGTTTCCGATCTGGCCGGTACAGCGGTCGTTGTAGGTATGGCCAAAGGTATTCTTCTTGTACTGGGCGGCTCTGAGGCCAATGTGCCGTCCACACTGAATACGATTCTTTATGGGATCGGACGGGTGCTGGAAGGTGTTCCATCCTTTATTGGCGCCTGGTTTATGTACATATTCCAGAGCTTATTTAACCTGGTTGTGACATCCAATTCCGGACAGGCCGCACTGACGATGCCCATTATGGCGCCGCTTTCAGACCTGGTCGGCGTGCCCCGTCAGATCGCCGTATTGGCTTATCAGCTTGGCGCCGGTTTTGTGGATGCGTTCACTCCGGTATCGGCAAGTCTGATCGGTGTGCTTGGTGTTGCCCGGATCGAGTGGGGAAAATGGGCAAAATTCCAGATAAAAATGCAGGCATTTTTCTTTATTCTCGGTACGGTGATTATTGCCATTGCGGTTGCGGTCAATTTTCAGTAATTGGTTAAGGTGATGGCAGATGTTGGGAAGGAGTTCAGATGCAAATGGTTACGATCATCAGAAATGCAAAGGTGTATATGCCGGAGTATGCCGGCGTAAAAGATATTCTTATTCTCGGCAATAAGATTGCCGCTGTGGGCAGCCATCTTAAGGCTGATTTTGGCGGGCATATTTTAGTGCAGGAGCTGGACGCTTATGGGCTGGCAGCAGTGCCGGGATTTATTGACAGCCACGAACATATTCTTGGCGGCGGCGGTGAGGGCGGCTTCCATACGCGGACACCGGAGGCGACGCTTAGCGGGCTGATCTTAAACGGGATCACAACAGTGGTGGGATGTATCGGCACCGACGGCGTCGGCCGGGATATGGCGGCGCTGCTGGCAAAGGCGCACGGCCTGGAACATGAAGGGATCACAGCTTATACTTATACCGGCTCCTATCATGTTCCGGTGCAGACGCTTACAGACAGCCTGATGAAGGATATAATGATGCTGGATAAGGTGATTGGCGTGGGCGAGGTTGCCCTTTCCGATCACCGCTCATCCCAGCCGACGTTTGAAGAATTTGCCCGCATTGCGGCGGATGCCCGGGTTGCGGGAATGCTCTCAGGCAAAGCCGGTATTGTAAATGTGCATCTGGGGGACAGTCCGCGCAGGCTCGATCTGCTCTGGCGCGTTGTCCGGGAAACGGAAATACCGTTCTCGCAGTTCCTTCCGACCCATGTCAACCGCAATGCGGCGTTATTTGACGATTGCCTGGACTTTGCGGCTGCCGGGGGAACGATCGATTTTACAGGAAATGAGGAAATTGACTACTGGGAGACGGTCAGCGACGAGGTGCGGGTATGTAATGGAATCAGCCGGCTTTTAGACCGTGGGATTTCAAGCGACCGGTTTACGATCTCCTCCGACGGACAGGGAAGCCTGCCGATATTTAATGCCCGTGGTGAATACGAGGGTATCGGTATCGGAAAAGCTTCAAGCCTTCTTAAGGAGGTGCGTGAATGTGTGCTCAAAGGCGGTATTCCGCTGGAAATTGCAGTTAAAGGCGTCACGTCCAATCCGGCGTCCATATTAAAGCTGCACAGCAAAGGCCGCATCCGGGAAAGCTTTGACGCAGACATTTGCCTGCTGACCGAGGATTCCCTGGAATTAAAAACAGTAATCGCCAAAGGCCAGGTTATGGTTTTGGACGGCTGCCAGAAGGCTTTCGGAACCTTTGAAAAAATGCCGTCCGGCC
>CASFBR010000103.1 GCA_949292795.1 uncultured Eubacteriales bacterium | reverse complement strand
ACGGAGTGGTTTGGCACCTCGATGTCGGCTCATCGCATCCTGGGGCTGAAGTAGGTCCCAAGGGTTGGGCTGTTCGCCCATTAAAGCGGTACGCGAGCTGGGTTCAGAACGTCGTGAGACAGTTCGGTCCCTATCCGGCGTGGGCGTAGGAAGTTTGAGAGGAGCTGTCCTTAGTACGAGAGGACCGGGATGGACTGACCGCTGGTGGATCTGTTGTGAACCAATCGCATGGCAGAGTAGCCAAGTCAGGACGGGATAAACGCTGAAGGCATCTAAGCGTGAAGCCCCCCTTAAGATAAGACTTCCCATTCGAAAGAAGTAAGACCCCTTGAAGACGACGAGGTAGATAGGGCAGAGGTGGAAGTGCGGTAACGCATGGAGCTGACTGTTACTAATCGGTCGAGGGCTTGACCAAATTTCTCAGAGAGTGTGTAAGGTGAGATGTAAAGTATTTGAATATGCAGTTTTGAAGGTACATGATTTTAAAAAGATATATCATTTAAAGCTGGAAATTAGATTTAGTCGTAAAGATATGGTAAGATAGAGAAAATACCATATCTTTTTTTATATAAAAAATTTAGCGGACAAAAGCTGCACGGACGATTTGTCGCTAAAGGGTGAGGATATATTGCCAAATATTATATTAATGTGCTGCTGCTAAATCTTGACGCTTTGCTGATGAGTGTTTTGCTGATGAAATGGGGGATGTTTCTTTGAATCTGATGTATATGAATTTGCTGCCGGATATCCTTGATCAGAAAGTACAGGAGACTTCTTTTTTTCTGCAATCCGAGCTGATTTATATTCTCCGTGGGGAAATGAAACTAACGATTTATGAGCGCTCTTTTTTAATGCAGCCGGAAGATATTGTCGTTATTAATGCCTGTGAACGCTGCGGATTTCATGCTTCTGAGGATATTTTATTTGCCAGGCTGAGACTGCCGGACAACAGGTTGTCCGGAGAAAATGAGAACGTAGATTACCGCTTTATATGTAATTCTGTACTGGGCGATAAACGTAATTATGATGAATTGCGTCATGTTCTGAAAAATCTTCTGACCAGTGATTTGCATGTAAGGGAGCATGAGAACCGGGTAAGCTATCTTTATTTGTCTTGTTATTACGAGCTTATGCAAATATTGACGGTACATTTTATGACCGGAGTGCCGGAGGCCGTTTTGTCAAAGCATGAAAAAAATGAGCAGCGCATGTACAAAATTACGAGTTATATTGAAAAAAATTATCATCAGGAAATCCGTTTTGATGCGCTGGCGCGGTATATGTATTTGTCAGAAGGCTACCTTTCCCGCTATTTTAAAGAAAATTTTCATATGAAATTTTCGGATTATGTGAAAAAAGTCCGGTTAAAGCATGCGGCAGAAGCTCTGCTGTATACAGACCGTCCAGTGACCAAAATTGCCTATGACTGTGGATTTTCCGGCATATCGGTATTTAACAGAGTATTCAAAGATGTTTACGGTGAAACTCCGTCGGCTTTTCGCCGGCGTACTGCAAGGAAAGGTGTGCAGGACGGTACCAATGCAAAAGGGGAAGGCGCGGATATAAAAGGAGGGTACGATCAGCAGATGACTCACCGGCTTGCCGAATATCTCCGGGAAAATGCGATGCAAAAACATTCCCGTGAGCAGGCGATTTGTGAGCACTGTGTGTTTCGCGCAGATCAATCAGAGCCGCTAAAACCGGTCTGGAATCGGATGATCAATATAGGCTCCGCTGCGGATTGCTTAAAAAGCGAAATCCAGGAGCATATAATCTTGCTTAAGCAGGCATTGGACTATGATTATGTGCGCTTCTGGAGCATCTTTTCGGAAGATATGCTGATCGATGTTTATGGTGATGAGAGCAGCTACAATTTTTCAAAGCTGGATTTACTTCTGGATTTTTTAACGGAGCAGGGCTTAAAGCCATTTTTTGATATGGAAGAAAAGACCCGGCGTATCAATAAAAATATATATACATCCATCGTTTACACGGAAACCCCGCTGGTATTTCGATCAATCGGGCAATTTCAGCGCCTTATGGATGCGTTGATACGCCATCTTGTGAAACGTTATGGTGTACGGGCAATGTCAGAGTGGAAAATGGAAGTATGGTTTGGCGGCTATACGATTGAAGGTATGGAGCCTTATGACAGTTATTTTCATATATTCCGAAATGTTTTTGCCATTGTCAAAAAATATGTTCCGCAGATGGCTGTGGGCGGCTGCGGCGTATTTCCAGAAGCAATTAAAGATGCCTGGCTGCGTTCGAGGAATATATGGGAGGAGTGGCATGGACAGGCTCCGCGGCCAGATTTTATTTCCGTGATGAATTATGCCTATGAGGCCGATTCCGATGGCAGGGATTTTTTCGGATACCGCAGCAGTGACCCTCAGTATCTGCTCCACGCAATACAGCAGCTTAAACGTGAGCTTAAAAAAGCGGATTTTGATGGTATACCTGTTTATGTCACTGAGTGGAACCTGACCATTTCCGATAGAAATTATATGAATGACTCCTGTTTTCAGGGCGCCTACATCATAAAAAATGTGATCGATGTGTGCAAAGAGACGGAAATACTTGGCTATTTTATGGGAAGCGACCGGATTTCGCAGTATTACGACTCCGGACAGCTCCTGTATGGTGCGCCTGGACTTTTAAGCAAGGACAGTATTTTAAAGCCGGCAGCTTTTGCCATCGATTTTTTAAATCATCTTCAGGAATATCTGGTGAAATGGGACCGGCATTTTCTTGTCACTACGGACCAGGAGGGCAGTTATCATATTGTCTGCCATAATATGAAGGCATTGGGGCCTTACTATTATATGGTCGATGAAGGGCAGCTTGACCGGGAGCATGTGGATGACTGCTTTGAGGATTTGGAAAGCCTGCATCTGGACATTGGAATGGATGGTGTACACAGCGGTTCATATGTTGTCCGTGTATACCGGGTAAATCATAACAGCGGAAGTATTCTTAATGTTTGGGAGGAGATCGGATTTCACCAGGAGTTGATGCGCGAAGATATTAAATATATCAGGCGGATTTGTGAACCAAGACTTTCTATATGGAATATGGAAGTAAAAGATCATCGTCTGGAACTGTCTTTGGAACTTAAACCAAATGAGATCGCCCTTGTGCGGCTGACAAGAGGATAAGTGTACCCGTGATAAGTGCAGGCATTAAAAAGGTCAGAATTTTAGTATACAGTTCTGATCTTTTTTTGTGCCTGTTTTTTTTGTGTAAAAAAAAGTGATGTTCAGTCAGAAAAAAGATACATAGACAATAAAGCGTGCGCCGGCGGCTGCGGCTATAATGAAAACATCAGCAGATCAAAAGAAAAGGAGGAGACATGAGATGATACCTTTAAGGCTAAATTTCACGGATGTGATTTGCGACCATTCGTTGAAACATATTTTTGCCAATGGTCAGAAGATCGGATGTCAGTTTGACGTGCGGCTGAGCTATTACAGAGGACATTTTCTTTCGGCCATCAATGAGCTTCGGGTGCGCATCGATGGACGCGAGATCGATCCGATGGATATAACCTTTAGTATTCATGGGAAGGATTACGGTTTGGCGGCGCTGCCTTTGCTTGGAAATGTGTTCTGGCCGGTGACGGAACCGGCAACGGTTAAAATCTTTAAACGCGGGGGATTTTGCGAGGGCGGACATGATATTGAGTTTATTATGTACTTTCGTTCGCCGTATATGGAAATCGGGCCGGATATGTATATGCCCAATGATGGCTGCGGCTCTAAGAGGCTGATTTTTGAAGGAGGTGGCAGTCATGAGTAACGTAAAGCTTGGAGTCACTTTATATTCTTTTTCCACGGAATATTGCAGAGGCGAGATGACGTTGGAAGACTGTATACGGAAAGCGAAAGAACTGGGCGCAGAAGGCTTCGAGATCGTTGCAACGCAGATGGTTCCTTCCTATCCTTATGTCAGTGATTCTTTTTTAGGAGAGTTTGATGCTATGTGCCGTTATTATGCCATGGAGCCGGTATGTTATGGCGCGAATATGGATAAAGGGCTGTATGCAGGCAGGAGCTTAACGGATGATGAGATGCTTCAGATCGCGATCAATGATCTGAAAAACGCTCACAAAATGGGCTGCAAGGTCATGCGGGAGCAATACCTGATCGGTGCAAAGAACTTTGTACGATTAGCGCCTTATGCGGAAAGCTATAATGTGAAGGTCGGCATCGAGATTCATAATCCGGACTTTCCAGGCTCTCCCTTGATGGAAAGCTTCGCGGAGGAAATAGAAAAAAGTGGCTCCAAATATCTGGGCTTTGTGCCGGATTTCGGCTGTTTTGCCAATAAGCCGAATAAAATGCTCTGGGACAATGCTCTGGCCGCAGGCGGCAGTGCGAAGATTTTGGAGATGATCCGGGATATGCGCTATGATGAAGTTCCCCGGGAGGAGGCACAGGCCAGAGCTGTGGAGGCGGGAGCCCAAAAGCCTGAGCTTGAATTTTTAAGAGACAGCTTTGGCTTTCTTCAATTTAGAAAGGATATTTCAAAACAGCTTGAGGGCTTAAAAAAGATCATGCCGATGTGCTTTCATATGCACGGGAAATATCATTATGTGGATGAAAATCTCCAGGAGGCCGCGATTCCTTATCCGGAAATTCTGGAAGTTATTAAAAATTCGGATTATGAAGGTTATATTGTTTCCGAATATGAGGAATATAATTCCGACAGGTCGATGGAAATGCTGAAACGTCATCTTCAGATGATGAAAAAATATCTGGGATGACTTCAAATATTACTAAAATTAAAATAATGGAGGAGAGGTATAATGAAGTTAAAAAAATTAATGGCATTGGGAATATCTGCAATACTGGCGGTTTCTTCGTTGGCTGCCTGCGGACAATCTTTACAACTCCGTTATTGATATTTGTACTAAAGCCCAGGTGTATTTCGCATTTGCCGACAAGCTTCCCAATGATCCGGCAATTAAAGAAGCGCTGATGGATAATGAATATTTTGCCGGAGCAGTGGGCCCGGCTAATGCAGAATACGGGACGCTGATTGCACAGTACGCACTTGATCAGGGCTATACAAGCTGTATTATTTCCACAGGAACACAGGGTGATCCGACGGACACGCCGAGAATTGAGGCTTTCAAAGAAACCTTTGAAGCCGGAGGCGGCACGATTGAGCAGATCGTATATTCTGATACGGCAGATAATATGCAGATTTATGCAGAAAATGCTCTGGTTGCCTGCCCGGATGTGGATTTTGTTTACGGGACAGGCTCTGACTATGCGCTTGGCGCATGTGCAGCAATCGAAAATCAGGGACTGGATGTAAAAGTGCTGACTTCCGGTCTTGACAGCGGGGCGCTGGAACGGCTTGCCGGAGGCGGACCGCTGGAATTTGTCAATGGCGATTATTGGGTCAGCGGTATTTTCGGGGCAGTACTTCTTCAAAATGCTCTGGACGGTAACCGGATTACAGATGCTGACGGCAACCCGGTATGGATCGATAATATTATGCCATTTGAAGTCTCTGCTGACCAGTACGATGATTTTCAGTCGGTTTTCATTGACGGAGATTTTTATACGGATGACGAAATCCGTGCTATGAATGGTATCAGCTATGACGATTTTGTCAATATTGTCAACAGCTATTCTCTTGATGAACGTCTGGCTGCACATCAATAATTTAGGATAAGCGCAGACGTAGGATAAGCGCGGACCGCACGGATCAGGACAAATTTTTGAAGCTTCCGGATGCCGTTTGAGCTCTGAATCGGGCTTTGCCTGTTCTTTCTAAAAACACACTTGGAAAGAATGACATGGATGTGTTATACTAAAATAAATTGCGGAAAAGAGCGGGAAGTAAAAAAGTGTGAAAAAGACCGCACACTGGAAGTGATATTGGGGAAAGGAGCTTCAAAATGAGTCGATTAATGCTGCCGGAAAATCAGATCATGGATTTTGAGCTGATTACACAAAAGTCCGTTCCGGATTATTTTGATACAAACTATCTGATCTACTTTGTTCTGGACGGAGAGTTGGATTTTGTGGACAACAATACCCCATGGCGTCTGAAAACGAAGGATTTTCTCCTTGTGGATTCGTGCCGGCATCATTCCTATCATGCTGACCGTCCGGTGCTTGTGGGCCGTTTTATCATCAGTATGGAGATGCTGTCCCGGTACTATAATATTCATCAGATGGAGATTATGTGCAATTCAATCACTGGCGATACCGCCCAGTGCAATGAGTTTCGCCGGCTCCTTGAGCGGTGTTTTGGCTATTATTATGGCCGTCAGGCCGGAGACGGGCGCAGTATTGTCCATTTAAACAGTATCTATTATCAGATTATAGAATATCTGCTCAGCAACTTTGCCCGGGCGATCCCGGACGAGCTGCCGCAAAATGATAATCCGGATGCTGAGCGCATTAACGATATTATCAGCTATATCCATGCCAATTTCAAGCACCCCATCAGCCTTACCGATCTGGCGGAGCGGATGTATCTGTCCACTGCGTATGTGTCACGCTATATTAAAAAGAAGCTTGGGAAAAATCTCGGTGAATATCTGACCGATATTCGTCTTGATTTTGCGGTGCGTGATCTGGAAAATACCGATAAGTCCATTGCCAGGATCGCGCTGGATAATGGCTTTCCAAACATCTCGTCGTTTAATAAGGCATTTAAAGAGCATTATTCGGTGACACCAAAAAGCTATCAGGAAACGTATGTGGCCCGGAAAAAGGCCGGACTGGACGATGAGGGCTCGGAAGGTGTTAAGCACTGGCTGATGGAATCCATCGCTGATCTGCCGCCCTACGACCGGGAGGAGAAGGATACGGAGATTTTTGAAAATTTTACTGTGGATACCCGGGAGAGTCAGCCCCTTAAAAAGAACTGGAATAAGATGATGAACCTCGGGCGCGTGATCGCCCTGCTGCGGGGAGATGTACAGGAGCATGTACTGTTTATAAAAAATACGTTTGACATCGAATATATACGCATCTGGGATATTTATGACGATGGGCTTCAGCTTAATCTTGAAAATGAAGGCGGCCGCCATAATTTCAGCAAGCTGGACAAGGCGCTGGACTTTCTGTGCAGCAATTCGATCCGGCCGTATATTGAGCTGGGCTGTAAGCCGATTATCCTGCTTGACAACTATGAGTCGTATATCAGTTATGTAGAACGGGAGATCGTTTTTAAGGAGCTGGAGGATTACGGGCACTATCTGGAATCACTGATGATCCATCTTGTAAACCGTTATGGCGCCCAGGAGGTTTCACAGTGGATTTTTGAACTGTGGAGCGACCCGCGGCTGTTTAAGAAAAATGGTGACGGAGATGCCTATTTTTCGACACTTGAAATGTCCTGCCGGGTAATCAAAAAAATCGTGCCCGGAGCACGGGTCGGCGGCGCGTATGACCGGGAATACGGTTATATTTTTCTCAAGGATTTTGCGGCTGCATGGAGCCGGC
>CASFBR010000102.1 GCA_949292795.1 uncultured Eubacteriales bacterium | reverse complement strand
GACAAAATACGGGTAACGGCTTCATCGATCACATTCATGGACACCTTGCCCTCAGCTACCGCCTGCTCTAAATATTTGCTGTAAATCCCGGTTCCCATATCCATATCCAGTCCCGCATTGACCGCCTGAATACCGGCATCCCTGTCATCCTCTGCAATGCCGTGGGTTACACATTCCTTCACCGCATTGGCATCGCTGACCACCAGGCCTTTAAGGCCATAGGTTTCCTTAAGGATCGTTCGCAGCGTGTAGGGATTAACGGTACAGGGCACGCCGTTGAGGTCATTAAAGGAGGCCATGACCGACGCGGCGCCTTCCTCCATAGCTGCCTTAAACGGCGGCAGGTATACATTATGAAGCAACGATTTTGCCATGGATGTTGTGTTGTAATCCCGGCCGGATTCACAGGCGCCATAAGCTACATAGTGCTTTGTGCAGGCAGCCACATAGTTTTCCACAGAGGACATATCCCCCTGAAGCCCGCGGATTTTGGCCCGGGCAAATTCCGAAGCAAGATAGGTGTCTTCGCCGGGGCCTTCGGACACACGTCCCCAGCGGGAATCTCTGGCCACATCGATCATGGGCGCATAATGCCAGTTAACGCCCTGAGTGCGGGATTCTTTTGCCGCCATTCGGGCTGTGCGTTCAAAAAGCTCAGGGTCAAAGGCGCCCGCTTCTGCAATGGCGATGGGATAAACGCTGCGAAAGCCATGGATGACATCCAGGCCCACAAGCAGCGGAATACCAAGACGGCTTTCCTCCACAGCAATCTTTTGCAGTTCATTGACCTTTTCCGGGTCCTGGAGCATCATACCGCCAATACGTCCGGCGCGAATATCATCCTCGCGGTAATCCCGCTCGGCATTGCTTAAAATCCGGTCGAACTCCTCATGGGTAATCCGCCCGTCATTGACCATCTCGATCAGCTCCGGAAAGGATACGTCAAATCCGCCTACAATGGACGGGGAAATCAGATTCATCTGTCCGATCTTTTCTTCCAGCGTCATCTGCGCCACAAGGTCTTTTACTTTTTGTTTCTGTGCTTCTGTTAAACGATACATGCGTATCTCCCCCTTTTCTTAAATAAATTCATGCAGTGCTTTTTAATAAATGTTCCTGCCGCATCCTGTACATGCCCTGATAAAAGCCATTATCCGGACTATAATAGCACTATAACGCAAAAATTCAAAAATGTATGTTCTTTTTTTGACTAAAACATAACAAATTTTTGACAGCTCTTTTTTTCTGTGAAAAAATCGTGTAAAATATGGACATATATCGAAAACGTTTATTTTCAGAAAGGATGCTGCTCATGATCACAATTATCGATGTTGCCCGGGAAGCCGGCGTTTCCACCGCAACTGTTTCAAGAGTATTCAATCACAGTTCCCAGGTGATGCCCGGCACACGTCAGAAGGTCATGGATGCCGCCCGCCGTCTGGGCTATGAGATTAGTCCGAAGAAAAAGGAAGCGCCATCTGAGCCGGCACGTCTGATTCTGACGCTGACCTCCACAACGCTTCCCGCATTATATAACAGTCTGGCAAGAGCAGCCTCTGCCTGCGGATGTCAGATGCTTTTTAATCTGTATGATCCGCAAAATACCTGTCATATTCTTGAATGTTTAAGCACAAACGATATTTGCGGCATTATTTTTTGCAGCGCCTTTCCTCCGGATGCCCGGCTTAGATTGGCAATGGCCGGCTATCCGGTCGTAGAGCTTTGCTCCAGCGTGCTTGCGCCGAAGCATCCCTACCGGGTCATCGCGAACGAACAGCAGATGTCTTTTGATGCCGTATCTTATCTGATTGAAACCGGATGTAAAAGCATCGCCATGATCTCTACGGACGCTACGATTCCGGAACGTGTGAGAAATCAGCGCCAGGAAGGCTATATTCAGGCATTAAAGCCTGCCGGACAGACTCCACTGATCGTCTGCGGGGATTACACCTATGACGGCGGCCATCAGGCAGCCCGTCAGCTTCTGGCCGCCTCCGCCTGCGACGGCATTTTTTGTATCTGTGATATGATGGCTGTCGGCTGCCTTAATTTCATTCACAGCATTAACAAACGGATTCCCGAAGATATTTCCGTAATCAGCCTTGATAATATGGAATGCTCCGAATTTACAGTTCCGCCGCTGACCACAGTCGATGCCGGCATTGGGGAGAGCGCCGCCGAAGCCGTCCGAATACTTATGGATATTGCCGGACGCAGACAGACCCGGAGCAAAACCGTGTATATCGGCCATCAGCTTATTATTCGTCAGTCCACCAAACCGCGCCCGGATTTTTAAATCGGATAGGAGAAGCTTCCCCTATCCAATCTCTGATTTCTTTATTTTTGCACGCTGGCGCCCATAGCTGCCATTTTTTCTTCATCTAAAATCAGCCTTATTTCCTTTGAATTTCATTTACATCCGGCCTGCTTCTGTTTCTTCCGGTCTTATTCTCTTTCGGTATAATGCCGGACGTCATCAAACTGGCGGATAAATTCCTGAGCCGCCATTCCCGGAGGATTGTTCCGGACGCTGATAATACAGTTATAACGGATCGGTATCTCCTCCTCAAGCTCCAGCTTTCTCAGGGAGCCATCACGAATACCATCTGCCGCCACCGATTCCGGAATAAAGCCAACGCCAAGGCTTTCCCGTATCGCCCGGGTAATCTGATCAACCGAAGAAAGCTCAATATCCGGCTTAAAAATCAGCTTATGTTTTTCAAACAATTCGTTATAAAAAATCCTTGTGGATGCGCCCTCGGGCATAGATACCAGCGGCAATTCCGTAAATTCATGCAGCTTCATCGTCCGTCCGGTCAGATAAAAATATTCCTGCCCGCAAACAGCAATATCCTGAAATTGTTCCACGAATTTCACATCCAGTCCGGGGTATTCCCGGCGCTGCCCATCGATGACCGGGGAGCTGAGCACGGCAAAATCGATAGCGCCCCCGGTAAGCACATCCGGGACACTGCCGGATGAGAGATTTTCAATCTTGATGCGTACATCAGGAAAACGCCGTTTAAATGCCTTAATATGCGGCAAAAGCCAGCTTGTAAACGTCAGTTCATTGGCTCCAATCCGCATAATACCCGACTGCATTTTCCGGATAGCTTCCAGATCATCCTCCGCCGAAAAGATCAGTTCGCAGGCCGGCTGGATTTTCTGAAACAGCAGCCGTCCCTCCCGTGTCAGAAATACGCCCTTTTTTGACCGTACGAAAAGCCGGCAGCCAAGCTGGTTTTCCAGCCCGTGGATCGATTTTGTCACACTGGGCTGGGTCACCTCCAAAAGCCTGGCAGCCTTTGTAATATTTCCTGTCTTTGCTACATAATAAAAAATTTTATAATACTCAAAAAATGCAGACATTTCCCGCCGCCTTTCATTCCTATTCGTTATGAATATAATATAAATCATTCATTTTACATATCGTTTTTTTCTCATTATAATGTATTCGCTGATAAATAACAAGCAAAGACAAATAACAAGTAAAAGAAAGGACTTGGATGCATGTCAAAAAAAGAACTTGCAGAGCGTTATTTTATTTTTATTTTAGGTTTATTTGTAAACTCTGTCGGCGTTGCGCTTATCACTAAGGCCGATCTTGGTACCTCGCCGATCTCAAGTATTCCTTATACATTAAGCCTGTCGTTTGTGCCGACAATCGGACAGTTTACGATCATCTTCAGTTTGTTTTTGATTCTCATACAGATCGCCCTCGATGGGAAAAATTATGAAAAAATACAGCTTCTTCAAATTCCCGTATCTGTGGCTTTCGGTTATTTTATCGATTTTTCCATGGAATTTATCGTATTCTGGCTCAAGCCGGAACACTATGGCCAGAAGCTTGCCGCACTGCTTGTAGGCTGCCTTGTTCTCGGACTGGGCGTCTATATGGAGGTTTTTGCAAATGTTGTAATGCTCCCCGGCGAGGGTGTTGTAAAGTCGATCACGCGAAAGCTCGGATCAAACTTCGGAACAACAAAAATCTGCGTGGATACAGCCATGTCGGTGGCCGCGCTTCTCATCTCTCTGCTGCTGACGCATCAGATTCAGGGTGTCCGCGAAGGAACGATCATCGCGGCACTGCTGGTCGGTTACATATCCAAATGCTATGGCCGCCTGCTTAGTCCGCTTTCACGAAAGCTGCTGGCCAGCGCATAACATCGTCATATGCAAAATAAATAATATGAAATCAGGAGGATTTATTTATGAACAGAGAACATCAGGAAAGTGCAAAAGCATTTCAGGAACCGGAACGCTCCGACTGTCTTAAGGCCGGCGTGATTGCAATCATTGTCGCCTGCATCATGGCTGCATTTCCAACCATCCTTGCAGCGCGTCATATCCTTGATCTTACTTCAGCCAATGTGTGCTTTGGCATGGCTGTATGGTATATTTTCGCCGTCTGTGCCATTGCCGCAGGAATCGGATTTGTCAGACGCGGAATTGTCTCGGCAGACCGTACTGTAAAACAGGGCGTCTGAAAAATACAGGGAAGCCGGACCAAACAGGCACTTTGGTCCGGCTTTATCTTTATCGTTATGGCTTTTACTGCCCATGAAAACGGCACATATTCCGTTTCTCAATCCTTTTTTTCAATGATACACTACCTGATAAGAATCCCGCGTATATTCCATAAGTTCGATACGGTTTCCATCGGGGTCTTTGATCCAGAGTGTGTAGGTATGATCCGGGCCAAGCGTCTTTTCTGAATCCAAAGGTATACCTTTTTCCCGAAGCACCTTTGTAAAAGCATCCAGATCATCTACGATTATACTTAAATGAACATAGCCCATGCGGTCATAGTTTGGCCCGCCGCTGGAAATATCTGCCCCCGGAAGGGGACGGAACAACTCAAGATAAGAACCATCCGGCGCCTTTAGATATACAAGAGAAGTCTGTCCTTTAAGGGCAGCCACAGGATGCCCCGGCAGAAGCTCGTCTATATTATCCGGTACCAGAATATCAAAAGCTTTTTCAAATTCCAGTACATTACAGTAAAAATCAACCGATTTTTCCAAATCCGCCACATTATAGGCAATATGCGAAATTCCCTGGATATGTCCCATTTCATCATCCTCCTGCATATATCCGTAAATACCTTAATCCCGACAAATAGTTTGGCACAAATACTTTTTAATACAAATATTTTTTAAATACAAATGCTTTTTAAATATTTTATGGATGCAATGTGGTCTTCGATAATATCTCCCCGGGATTTGTCCTGATCCAGCACATACATCATATCCGCCTTTTTCCCGGCTTCCGCCATAATTGCGGGGAAATCCACAGCTCCCTGTCCGCAGGGCACAAAAATATCCTCCCGAGGCACATTCTTATAATCCTTACAAATATCCTTCAGATGCATCACCGCAATACGGTCGAGATGCCTGCGGACATAAGCCGGAGCATCCACACCTGCATATACCAGCCATCCCGTATCCACTTCAAGCATCAGTTCCTGTGCCAAACACTGCTGAAGAAAAATACTGATAATAGGTTTTTGAGTACCGTCCTTATCTCTTATGAGCATAGTATCATGCTCATGATTATGCATAAGAATCTGTACTCCGTAATTTCCCAGAACTGCCGCTGTCCGCCGGATCAGGGCAGCTTTTTCATAAATATCCTCAATGCCGCCATATTCAAGAAAGCTTAGCACCACATAAGAAATTCCGTTTTTCTGACAATATTTCCCCAGCTTTTGAGCCTGTTCATCCAGCCGCTCATCAAATATAAAAAGCCCCTTAATACTCATTCCATTCTTTCTGGCAATCTCCATACGAAGCTCTGCATTTTCAGGGTCCCAGCCGGAAGGACCTCCGGTGAGATTTGAATAAAAATCGATTGTCTCCTGCTTTGCGCCCCAGTCGGACATGGCCTCCAGCCAGTCACAGCCCCCCGCCTTAAGACGCTTTACCGTACCTTCAAAATCCGCCCTCATGGCGTTCATGGCACTCATGGTATTAATTCCGATCTCCATAAAATTAACGCCTCCTGATACATATACTACATATACTATTTTTATTATCCCATGAAAATTTTTATATATCAAGACAAACAGCTGAAACTATCAGAAAATTTCTGATAGCTCAGCCTGTCTGTCCAATCCTGTTATTTCCACAGCACCCGGCCGGCAAAATCTTCCAGAAGCTGCCGCCATACGGACCACTGATGCCCGCCCTCCGGGAAAAAGCTTGTAAATTCAATACCCAGTCCGCCTAAAAGGTCCTCCAGTTTAAAGCCAAAGGAAAAGTAAGCGTCATCATAGCGTCCCGCTCCAATATGTACCTTAAGCCTTGGATTGGCTTTCGGGTCCGGAAGCACATTTACCCGCTTTCCGCCGCTCCATACGCCGATATAATCAAACAGCTGCGGCACTGACGCCAGAGTTTCATAGGCAAGAAAGCCGCCGGCAGAAAAGCCTGCGAAGGCTCTGCGGCAGGAAGCGCCTCCCACATGATAATTGGTCTCAATCTCAGGGATCAGATACCGGGTCAGATTAGGAATACATTTTCCCGGATTATCCCAATGAAATTCTTCATTATCCATTACAACCACCGCCATCGGCTCCACACGGCCCTCATGAATCAGATGATCCATAATATTTTTCAATCCGCCCTGGGCCGGCCAGTCTCCGGCATTGCCGCTGCCGCCATGGCTTAAGTAAAGCACCGGATAGGGCTGCGGGCTGGCAGGGTCGTAGCCCTCCGGCAGATAAATGGCACCGTACTGCCGCTTTCCGTCATCAAATTCCGGTGCGGTCTCATACTGAAACGAAATCAGCGAACCGCCCTGGCTGTCTGTAAGAGGCAGCTCTACGCTCCGGTCAAGTATCTGGCGTTCCTTATCAAAAGGCACATACACCTGGCTGAAAGCCTGGCCTTTTTCACCCACAGTAACGGGAGGGTTGCCGGGGTCCGGCACCGTAACCATCTTCAAAGGATTGCCCTCCGGCATGTCCAGAACAAAACGGTAATTAAAAATGCCTGAAGGCAGCGGAAGTGTTATCGAAAAGCTCCCGTCATCCCCGCTTTTTTTCATTTCATAAAGTCCCTGCTTTAAAATATCCCAGTCAAATTCAAATTTAGACGGATCGATCCCCGTCTGAGACTCTCCTGCCGTCAAAGCCTCCGGCGTCTTTTTCAATCCCAGCAGGGCGTGAGGAAACATCCCTTTTTGCCATTGCTGCGGCCATATAGCTGCGCTCTTCCAGCGGCTTGAATGATAAATGTCCGAAAACATCCAGTCCCCAATAATCCCTACATGATCCGCAGAGGGGGCTTTATAAGTAAAGTTTACATAATATCCCGTCGGTGAAGATAAATCCCGGATAAGCTTCGGGCCTCCAACGCCTTCGGACACCTGACCCTTCACATGCTCCCCACTGTTCCATATCCAATCATCCAGGCTAATCAGCGGTTCCCAGAAAAAATCCGTCAGGTACCACTTTCCATCAAGCTTGCAAAACTCATGGCGGTAACGGGCCACAAAGACCATATAAGGAATTTCCTCTGACGCTGCATCCCCGCCGCTTAAGTTGGTCGCACTGTGATCAAACCATGTTCCCGTCGCCCGGGTTCCGTCGGAACTGATCTCAACGAGCGGTGTTGTAGCTGTATGGAACGTCAGCATTCCCGGGCGAAACCGGGCGTCCATGCCCGAAAGCTTTCCGAGAATCTCCTTCTCTCCCACAAGCTTTTTCGTTTTCGCTCCCTGGCTTCGGATATGCATGGTGGGAACAAAGCCGTCATGCTTCATATAAGCTTTGTAAAAACGGCATAGCTGCCCGCGGCGGCAGGCATACACCCAGCCATTGACAATATTTTCAATAGCATAGCTGTCCTGCGTGAAGTCTCCGGACTGCTGCAAACTATCCGCAGGCTGCCCAGGCTGCGCGGAATAATCTGTCGAAGGATGCTCCGACGGCACGGGGCGACCTGCCGAAGGATGCCCAGGCTGCACGGGGTAACCTGCCGAAGGATGCGCAGGCTGCACGGGGTAACCTGCAAAAGGCTCCAAAGACTGCGCTGGCGGCTGCGGGTGCGGCACCGGCGTCCGGCAATTACCAAGCTCCCACGGAAGAATGTCCGCACTAATCTTATCGTAGCGCCGGTCCTGGCGGTAAGGTGTATCCGGCACGCGCATCATGGGACGGAGCACAGTCTGAGAAAGCTTCCACTCCTGCCCCTGTTTTTCAAGCGCGTATTCCACCAGATAAAAGCAGCGGACTACCATCTGCTCCTGACACGCATTTTCTCCGATGCCAAACACCTGGGCCACAAGCCGCGCTCTTGCTTTTCCCTCCCCGGTTATTTCCACCGCTGGAAACGTGGTCACACCAATCAGCGGCTTCTTCAGATTCCCGGGCAGCCCTCCGCAAACGTATAGCTGCCTGCTTTGAGAGCTATCCTCCTTTAGCCATAGCTGATCCCAGGGATAAACCACCGCTTTCCGAATAGCGATGTAAATATCGGAAGGCACCCGCCCGAACCCAAAGCAGTCAAACGGCGCCGGAGCATTTGTTGCCGCATCTTCCAGGCAGATGTTCTCATTTCCGTAAGCCCACGGCTCCATCGTCTGAAGCACCTGCCAGTTCAATTTACAGATTTTTGCCAGACCGCCTTCATTTACAAAAGAAACCTTCATCTGAGTCATGTAAAGACGGCAGGAAGCGCCTTCTTTGCCTTCATCCGCACCGGAGCAGACCTCATATACATAGGCATCACATACCATGCTGCCATCGCCTTCCGGACAGTCCGGCTCTCCTGCCAGGCTCCACGCCGGCGATGCTGTCAGGACGGCGCGGCGGCGATTCTGACACAGCACGGGAGCCACATCCACAGACAGGCTTTTCTGTGATAAAAGTAATTCCAATGTCTGCGGTCCTGAAATTTTGTTTAAATAAAGAATCAGATGGGCCATGGTATTTTCCATGGCCGTATAAAATGTATCCACGGTCTGCATTCCTCCCTGTCTATTCTGATTTTTATTGTTCATTCTGCTGCAGCCATGCGTCTAACTGCTGCTGATAGCAATCTACGATCTTGTCTACACCGGAGGCATCCAGCTTCTCCAGAAAATCATTAAAGACCTCCTCCGATGCCATTCCGGTCTCTATCTGCGGACGATATTCACTAAGGCAGTTGCTGACCGCAGATATTTCATTCACGATCGATGACGTATCACAGGCAAAGCCCATATACTGAGAGTAGGTTGCTTCCTGCAAAACGGCAAGTGCCTGCTCACGCATATCCGCACCCGAACCTTCCCACGGCAATGTAATAAACTGATTTCCATACATAAAATCATTTGTATGATAAGCCGGAGATTCATTACCTTCAATATAGCAGGCTTCTCCGTCAACAACCTCATAATCCGTGCCTTCAATTCCCCATGCCAAAAGATTTGCAATGCGGCAGTCCATACGTTTCAAGAATATCCGTAATATCCATTAGCTGCCCCTGCGTCTGCATGGAAGAAAAACCGGAAGAGCCGGAAGGCAGCGTCAGCATCAGGTCAAGGCTTTCTCCGGATGACATCATCAGGCCGACCTGCTGAT
>CASFBR010000101.1 GCA_949292795.1 uncultured Eubacteriales bacterium | reverse complement strand
AAACAATAAACATCAATACGATCACGCCGCAGTATAAATTTGGAAGCCCGTTTAAATCTGTCGGCTCAATAACCGCCATATGCTGTGACAAAATATCCCAAAAATTTTCATAAAACTTAAAGCTGGTTGGAAATACAGAATCCGCAGAATATGTCTGCATCAGGGCAAAATACGCCGGAAGCAGCAGTACAGCTGCAAACCCGCCGGCCAGAAGGGAGTATCCTGCAAACTTCAGCCCCCGGTTAATAAACAGCCGGAAACTTCTGCGCCTTCTTTGGAAAAAAAGGGCGAAAAAGTAAAGCACAAGAAAAATACATACCATAATGGATATATAGTAGTTGCAGAAAATACATGCCGCCAGCGAAACACCGTATAAAAAGCCGCGTCCTTCACGGATCAGCCTTTCCAGCCCAAGAATAATCAACGGCAGCAAATAGATACAATCCAGCCACATGATATTCCAGTTATAGCCAAGCACCCATCCGCTCAAAGCATAAAACACACTGAAATACACGATCGTAATATCATATTTTTTATAATGTTTGCTGATATAATAAGCAAAACTTAATCCTGACAGAGAAATTTTTAATATGAGAACGATTGTGAACGCTTCAATCAGCAGTGCTCTCGGGAACAGAAGTATCAGCAGATTCAGCGGACTTGCCAGATAATAAGCAATCACTGCAAGAAAGTTAATACCGAGGCCGCCGTTCCATGAATACAGCAGACTGCCTCCATTAACAATCTTATCGTAATAATCAGAGAAAAATGGCGCATACTGATGATAGGAATCAATAATCAATACCGCTCTGTCCCCAAAAGGATGCACACCGAGGGCAATATCCGCGATAATCACAATCAGCATCGGAATAAAAAATGCCAGCAGATAATAAAAACGCCTTGCAATAAAGCCGTCTTTTTTTAAATGAACTCCCCCTATTTTAGATAAACCACGTCTGATCACGTTCACTGCCTACACCAGCCTTTCACTCCAGCAAATTACTCTAATATTTTCTGCAGCGCCTGCCTAATCTTTTCAATAGCCTGTTCAATCGTCAGTCCGTCAACATCCACTGTCAGATCCGCATATTTTTCGTACAGCGGTGTTCTTTCGTTATATAAATCAAGTAAAGTGGAGCCTTTTCTGATGACAACGCCGCGTTTAGAAAGGCTGCCTACCCGCTTCTTTACAGAAGCATAAGAAGTTTTTATGTAAACTCTTATACCGGAAACTCCCAAAGCTTTCATTGCCTCATCACAATAACAAACACTTCCGCCGGTAGCGATCACAAGACGGGTACCCGATATATCCCGGTTGACCTGATTTTCAATGGCCAAAAATCCGTCAATGCCGTTTTTTTCAATTAAATGCTCGAGTATGTCGCCTTCCTGATTCTGAATCAGCAGATCTGAATCTATAAAATTGTAGCCGAATATTTTTGCCAAAACAACACCGACAGTGCTTTTTCCGGCTCCCGGCATACCTATGAGTACAATATTCTTTCTATGCATATCCTTATTCATGTCTTTTTCCTCTGCTCATATGATTAAAATCTTCATCGGGAATCTCCTGTTCCCAGCCAAGTTTTTCTGCCTTCATACGGCTGCCGCGTACGACAGCATTTTCACCATAGCGTCCTCGGATCGCATCCAGCGCCTGATCCAGTTTCAGCATCTTCTCGCTTTTTTCCATATCGAAAAGATTTAATTGCTGTTCCTGTGCCGTACAGAGCTTAGATGTCCGTATTCCGAGCAACCGCACAGGCTCACCGCTCCAGCATTCTTCAAACAGCCTGCATGCTGCCTGATACAGATCGCTGGAACCGTTGGAAGGCGTCAGCAGCTGTGTCTGATGGGTTGCGGATTTAAAATTGTAGTATTTTATTTCCACACAGACAAGCCCTGCCAATACCTCTGACTGACGAAGCCGCCGGGCCACTTTTTCCGCAAGTTCTCTTAAAATCTTGAATATCTCTTTTTTATCGGAAACGTCTGAGGACAATGTGGTCATATTGCCGATACCTTTATTTTCATTTTTCGCTCTGCCGTCGATTTCCGCACCTTCAATGCCATTAGCATATTCCCAGATCATCTTCCCATGACTTTTTAAATGGGAAGTAAGAATTTCCGGATCTGTACAGGCCAGATCACCAATCGTCTTAATTCCCAGCAGTCTCAGCCGATCCGCCGTAGATGGACCGACCATAAAAAGTTCTCCCGCCGGCAGCGGCCACATCTTCTTTCGGATCTCGTCCGGAAATAGTGTATGTACTTTATCCGGCTTTTCAAAGTCTGAAGCCATCTTCGCCAGAAGTTTATTATACGAAATGCCGATATTGACCGTAAATTTCAGTTCCTGACGGATTCTGTCTTTAATCTCTTTGGCTGCCGAGACGGACATACGGCGTATCTCCTGCTCATCGCCGGCCGGTTCTGACGGTATATAACGCATAAAACATTCATCAATACTGTATTGGATAATTTCCGGAGAATAGGTTCCCAGCAGCTTCATCAGCTTTTGACTGTAGGCTTTATATCTGTGGTGATTCGGCGGATAATTTTTCAAATACGGGCATTTCTTATAAGCATCTGTCACAGGTTCACCGGTTCTGATGCCAAAGGCTTTTGCCGATGTTGATTTAGCCAATACAACACCGTGCCGTTTATGGATATCTCCGCCGATGATCGCCGGAATTTCCCGGATATCCTCATGACTCCCGGCATTTAAAAGATCAAGTGCCGTCCAGCTTAAAAAAGCGCTGTTGACATCAATGTGAAACCATATCTGCACCTGCCATCACTTCTTTCTGCCTGTATGCTTCTTCTTTGACGGTATTTTTTTCTTTTGTACGGAAAAACCAAAACGCCCGATATGTCGTCCGATACCATAATACTGCCCGTGAACATAGGCCAGCGGCTTTGCTTTTGCCAAATCA
>CASFBR010000100.1 GCA_949292795.1 uncultured Eubacteriales bacterium | reverse complement strand
CGGCTGCAGCAGTCTTAACAGGCTTGTTTCGCCGTCATATAATACAACGATTTCGTAACCGACATTTTCTTTCAGAAAAAAGAGCTGTGCAGGGTAGACAGCCGGATAATGTGCCATTGGATCCACAAAATCTATAAACTTTAGCAAAACCCATACGGCAAGAATCGTTCGTTGATCAGGCTGGCACATGGAGTCAAGAGCAACATAATATCCACCGCCGACATCGGAAATCTGCATTTGTTTTTTCAAATTCCGCAGGATTTTCTCAGCAGTCTGCGGTGGCTTACGCAGCATTTTTATAATCTGTGTTTTCGGTAAAGCTCCGTATTGCGACAGCCATTTCACGACATATTGTTCGTCCTGCAAAAGCATTTTCACCACCTCCTTCAATGTAGTCAATGCGTATTTCTATTAAAATGCGTATTTCAAAACCTAATGTGTTTTCTTTTTACGCTTTTCACGCAGGATTGCCTCCAGTTCTGCTCGGTCTGTTGTAATCATCTCCTGTTCTTCTTTTGAAGCTTTTATCACGACAGGCACTTTATTGTTATTGGAATATACCAAAGCTTCACCGCGTTCAAAACGGGTGATGGACCGCATCTCGGTTTTCGTAAGCTTCAGCACATCCTGCACATATCGTGCCTCGTCAGGCTCAAGATTCAAAATGATTTTATTCTTTGAATTATTTACGATTGCTCTGCCATACTTGCCATCCTCCAGACTAAAAAAATCGGAGAGGTCTTGCGTCGCTGAGATAGCGGCGCCCCCAAACCCACGTATGGTTTTGAAAATGGTCAAACAAAAATCGGCAGCCTGTTTATTGGAGGATGCTCCAATCAGCTGCCAGATCTCATCAATTAAAATTGCTTTCTTTTTTGTTCTGTCTGCCTTGATATTATCCCAGACATAGTCCAGTGCGATCATCATGCCAACGGGAAGAAGTTTTCCTTTCAGTTCAGACAGATCCAATACGATGTATTTATTCGTTAAGTCCACATTAGTTTCTTTGTTAAAAGACTGCGCCGAGCCGGTCACGAATCTGCTGACTATAACAGCTATGCGTTCCGTCATTTTGTTTTGAAGCAGATTCTTATGCAGGTCACCCAGTATAGGCATTTTCTTCATGACCGGTGGATCCGCTTCGGAATCCAGATAAAGCGAGTCATTATCATGGGTAATGCCGAAGTCGGCATAGGTCTTGATGAGCGCCTCATCCAGCATTTGTTCTTCCTCATTGGTCATATCAGGGATCAGCAGCGAGAAGAATATCATTAGCTGCTGGATTTTTCTTGCCAGCATAGAATCCATCTCGCTGTAGTCCATCTCATCGATCAGTTCCATCTCCGGCGTAATGGTATGCCGGATCTCCATGATATTGATACAATGCGGCGAACCGGGGGCTATTTTGATATACTGTCCGCCGATATGGTTGCACGCACGGCGAAACTCGTGACCCTTGATAGGTGCGAGTATGAAGCACTGTATGCCGCGCATCCTCATCCGCAGCGCCAATAGCTGCATCGTAAAGGTCTTGCCCGCGCCGCTGGTTCCGAGCAGGTTCAGATTCGCATTCTTATTTTTCTTTGTATTGAACAAATCCACTATACAAAGTGAATTGTTATGTCGGTTGATACCAAGTAGAACGCCAGTATCGTCAGACATTTCAAAGCTCGTAAACATATAGGTAGAAGCTGCGCCGCTGGTCAGCACATTTCTCTGTGATTTCTTTTCCAGCGAAGGCGTTATATGTAAAAACGGCATAACTGACTTTAAGGCGTCCTCCTGCTGAAACCGGCAATCACTCGTATACATGTCCATGGATTTCAGCATATCTGTCATTTGCTGCTTGCGCCAAAGAAGCTCTTCATAGCTTTTTGCCGATATGGTAATAAACACGGACATATAAAATAAATCTTCATTATTGTTTGCGATTCCGTGTTTGATATAGTAACCAGCCTGAATAGAATTCGTGAGCTCTTCATAGTCAGTGCTGGTATCCTGCATACTCCTCAACTTGGTACGGTTAAGCCTGATGCGCTGTGCAACCTTATCGATCGTCCTGCTGCGGTTTTCCCGACGCAGATGTACATCGACGTCAATACCTTCACCGGCGTTGATCAGAGAGGACATCCAGCCCGCGCGAACCATCCCGGGATAACCGTTTCCCTTTATATATAAGAACGAGTAATATAGCCCGTCCATAATAATGTAATTGGAATGCTTTAAATTGATTCCGCGTGGGGCAAGAAAGTTGGTAATGCGTATATGCGGTACGGGATCAATCCCGATTACTTTGTTTTTTGCCGTCATGGTGTCCATAACAACACGGTTCACACGGGATGAAAACGGTTCATCCACACAGGACTGCCTGTTGAAAAACATGTACAGAATTTCAGCAGTCGCTTCGTCCGGATCCTTGGGCTGTAAGATAGAGTTTCCACACTGAAGGAAATATGCCCTTGCCGTTTGCTCCGCCGTTTGCAGAGCACTGTATATTTTGGCAAAATCATCACTGTCGCTGCGGTGAAGCTCTTCATACTGAAAAATAAGAAAGAACCTTCGGGTTAAGGCTTCACGGCTGCCTACATCCTTGATAAGCCGTATATATCCTTCGCCCAACTGCTTGCATTGTTCATTTTCTTCCTCGGCAAGTTCTCTTTTTACCATGGCTACATGCTTATCGGAATCCGCTTTGCGGGTAATACTTTTAAACTGCAGCCGCATGGGAGAAATTTTTAGCCAGCTCGCGAAAGAAGAGATGATTCCAAACTGCTCTTCACTGGAGCGAAGCATGAAATTAATCGGCTCTATCTCTAAAATTTTTATGTAACGGCCATCGGTAGTTTCGATGATTCCGTAATTTATATTTTTAACCGGAATAAAGTCCTGAACAAATTCAAGCTTTTCCGGACGCTTTTTTGACTTTGGCTTTTTGCTTTTTCCTGAGCTGCCGTCTGTCATAGTGGTATCCCACCCTTCTGAAATGCAGATTTCTCCGGTTGATGAAATATCGGATCATATGTCCGACGTACTGAAACAGGGAATTGCCATCGATACCCATCAACGCAATTACTGCAGCGGGAATAAGCGTCACAGTCATTACTACAATACGGAGGGTAGTTGCCATAGGAATCAGCATCAGTTCGGGATAGCCGATTATAATTACAATTAAAGCAGCTTCAATAGTATTGCGAAGCTCCAGCATTCCGCCGAAGATTTTCCCTGAGTCTGTATAATTCGCCGGGATAGCATAGATATTGTTATATTCTTTTTCTTCCAAATTCTTCACCTACCTGTTGGATATACTGTGGCTGTGGTTTTGTACCGCCCCAGACGCAACGCTTCTTCATGCGAGTTTACGAAAATATCCACACGGTGGATATCATTAAATTCAGCGCCGCCGCGGTCTTCCACAGTATATATTTTTCCGTTAATGCTGATTCTGGTACCAAACGGGTACTTTGTTGACATTGCTACCATCCCGACAGCTAACGGCTTTCCGCTTGCAGACATAGCCAGTGAGTTGCCGTTACATTGCTGACAAGGACAATAATGTGTCACTTCGACTTCCATTGTGTAAGGGGTGCCGGAAGATGGACCTATGATTCCGGTAGATCCACCTGCTACAGGTGCGTTATAGTCCACATTCTTTGGTCTGCGCAGAACCAGCGATGATTCATAACTGGGCGAATTCAGTATAACGCCGCTGCCGCTGGAGGAGTGTACCCACATCCGTTCTCCGCTGGATCCATATCCGGCAAACATCAAAACATGGTTCCAGCCACCTCCGCCTGAGCCGGCTAAAAAGCCCAAATCGCCGATTTGCAAATCAGCTGCGGAAACAGCGGTGGTTTTCGGGTATTGCCCGCCGGTACCAGCACCGATATCAATTCCAAGCGCCGTATCATAGATCCATGATGTGAAACCACTGCAATCTAAGCCATACGGTCTGATCGTTCCGGTAGAAGAAGAGCCAGCGGATGTAACCAGCTTTGGCGTATTCCATTCATCATTCCAGCCAGCAGGGCTTTTGCCGCCCCAGAAGTACGGAACTTTGCCGACTAACGATAAAGCGGTTTCCAATAACAGCTTTTGAACGCCTGTACAGCTTTGACTATTCACAAATGCAATCAATTCTTCATCAGTGAGGGGGACAGATTCACCAGGGCTTATTGCACCGTATAAAGTCCGTTTAAGCGCGTTTGCCATATTGGTAATGACCTCACTGTATGTTGCGCCGAATTGATTGTATGCGGCATTCGGATCAATACCAAAAGCCCTGTTGATGACGCTGTTGTCAAATGGGTGGATAGTACATTCTACATACTGTACCGTCTGTACGGAAGTAGTCCCGTCCTCATTCGTGATTGTCTGTTCGGTTTCTTTAACTTCATAGGTGACAGGGAACATATCACTTGCTACACTGTTCAATTTTGCAGTCATGTCCTCCGGATCGGTGCCCTGTTGTTCCAAAGAGGCAGAATAAGCGGCGAGGATATAGCATGTGTCATAACCGGCTGAGCTCTGCGCATAATTGATAGTTGCATCTGAGGAAGCCTCGTAATTATATCCACCGCTTGAAATGATCTGCTCGACTCTGGAAAGAGACGCCTGATAGGCTGTTTCTATTACATTTGATACCACCTGTTCCATCTGAGTATAACTGGAATCAAGAGTCATGCCTTCGACAGGCTGTGTCCCGTCCAGACCGAATATATTGTTTGTAACTATGGATGGCAGGGATACAATCAGCACAATAAAGAA
>CASFBR010000099.1 GCA_949292795.1 uncultured Eubacteriales bacterium | reverse complement strand
GCAGCCACTCTGGATGCAGGGCTGGATAAACCACCATGCTGCATAGCCGATTACAAGCCACGGCAGATAGGCAATGCCGCCGATGGGCTTGCGGTTCCAGGCAATACCAAAGATCAGCCAGTAGGTCAGCACCTGGATCGCCGGGGAGGCGAAGTTCCAGAAAAGGCCGAACTTGGAATCGCGCATATCGGCCAGCAGTTCATATTTGGCAATACAGTAAATACGGTATAAATTCCGGAAGTTTTCTCCGAAAACATACTTTAAACTGGTCCACATATTTAAACGGTTCCCCCACCTTCATTCGTCTCCAGAAAAGTGACCGTGCGCATCAGCCCTTCCTTCAGTGTATAAATAGGCCGCCAGCCCAGAGCCTTAAGCTTATCGCTATTTAAAATGCCAAGCGTAAACGGTGCGCAGCCGGTATTTTGTGTGTCCTTCGGAAGATCAAATACAAGCTTTAAATGTCTTTCGGGGTAAGCGTCCGCCAATGTCTGTGCCAGCTGGCGTATGGACACCGTGGCATCCTCGCTGGAAATGTTGTAGACGACATCCGGGCTGTTCAGCAAAATATAAAACAGTGCGCACACCGCATCCGCCACATAAGTGTAGGTACGGATCGGCTTTCCCTCGCTTTTTAAAACAATATCCTCGTGATGCACGACATTTCTTAAAAAATCTGCCTGCACGCGGCCGTCGTCAATGGACATGCCGGGGCCAAAGGTATGTGCCAGCCGGGCAATTTTCACATTGAGTCCATACTGCTGTTTAAAGCACATGCACATCGTCTCCGCAGCCTTTTTCCCTTCGGGATAGCAGGAGCGGGGATTTAAAGGGTCCACAAAGCCGTAGGTATCTTCGGTAAAAAGCTCCTGATGCGCATAGGGCTGTCCGTAGATTTCGCGGGAAGAAATAAAAAGATAGCCGCGGGCATTGCCGGCTCTGGCGGCATCCAGTGTATAGTAAGTTCCCAGCGTGTTAGCCGCCACCGTACCGACCGGGTCATCCCGCATAATCAGCGGGCTGGCCGGACTGGCTGTGTGGATCACATAATCAAAGGTCTGATCGGTGTGAATGGGAGTGGTGACACTCTGGCACAGAACATTTACCTTATCCCGCACAGAAGGGGAGAGCTTGTCCGGATGGCGGACAAGCGCAGTAATGCGGATGTGATAATCTCTTTGCTCATTCAGTGCCAGCAGCACATGGGTCATATAGCTTCCAAGCATTCCGCTGGCGCCGGTGATAAGGACACTGGCATTTTTTAACTGTTCCCAGTGAAGATTTTCACGGATAATATGATCAATATCTTCTTTTAAGATCGGATTCATGGATCGTACCTCCTGTTATTGTAGCTGTCTGGCCGGAACATGTTGATCATTGTCCGGTTTATTTCTTTAATTTGTCGGCAACCTCTTTGTTGCTGAGCCCAAAGGCATCCCGGGTTTCCTGATACTGGATCATTGCCCGGAAAATATAAAGGTCCTCCGGTGTGGTAACCTTGATATTTCCCCGGGGGCCGGGGACAATGGCCACTTCCCGCCCGAGACTTTTCATCAGCGTACAGCTGTCAATAATTCCGGTATAGTCCGGATTAGTCCCGCGCACCGTCTCGTGAGCTTTCAAAATCTCTCCGAGATAAAATGCCTGAGGCGCCTGGGCAGTGTACATATCGCTGCGCTGTTCAACCTCTTCCACATAAGTACCGCCCCGGCTTAACACCGGCGTCTCAAGCATTGGCGTACATGTGATGGCTGTGCGGTTTTTGCGGACACAGCGGATCACGTCATCGATCAGGCCGGCAGTAATACACGGACGCACGCCGTCGTGGATGAGAACGATGGCATCCTCACTGTTATTTTCCGCCGCTGCACACAGGGCGTTGTAAATGGAATCCTGGCTGCTTTTGCCGCCCGGAACGATTTTTTTGACCTTTTTGATCCAGAATTTGTTCAGCATCCGCTTAAGCTTGCGGATATATTCTTCCTTGCAGGCAATATAGATTTCATCGATCTGCGGATGCTCCTCAAAATTTTCAAGGGTATGGATGATAATGGGCATGCCGTTGACTTCAAGAAACTGTTTAGGCATCCCGGCGCCCATACGGGCTCCGCTGCCGCCGGCAAATATAATGGCAATCGTTTTATTCATTTGTTTCACCTTCATTTAGAATGATAGAATCGATAATCCGGTCTGAGGCACGGCCGTCATAGGTGCCGAAATTTTCCCGGACAAACTGAAGCGTCTTTTCAATTTCATAATCCTTTGTTTTAAGAGCTTCCATAAGCGCCTCAAATGTATCGCATACCTTACCTGGAGCGTATTTTAGAACAGAGCGGTGGACGCCCCGGGTAAGCTCATAAAATTCTCTGTCATAAGTGTAAAACACAATGGGCTTTTTTAAAAGAGAAAATTCATAATAATTTGATGAATAATCTGTGATCAAAACATCCGTGATGTAAAAAAGCTCATTAATATCCGGGTAAGCGGACAGATCATAAATGCGGTCGCTAAAATGCTCTGGTATTGGTACCGGTTCTTTGACAAAGGGATGCATTTTGATGAGGAAGCATGTATCGCTTCCGCAGTAATCGTAAATCTGGCGCATATCCAGCCTGGAATAATCATACCAGGCCTCTTTTTGACCGGTCCCGCGGAAGGTCGGGGCAAAAAGGATGATCTGTTTGCCTTTAAATTGAGGCCATTTTTCAAAAAACTGTTCCCGGAAGCTGCGAATATGCTCCGGGTCAAGAAAATGATCCAGACGGGCCATGCCAAGGGGAAGGATCGCCTCCTTCTCAATGCCGAAAACCTCCTCGTAAACCTTTACAAGGTTTGGCGCTCCGGTCAGAGCCCAGGTGTAGGCTTTATGGCAGGAGCCGGAAGGAAAAGGAGAACCGTCCCGGCCAAAACGGCTGTACCCGACGGACTTAAAGCCCTCGCCGGCATGCCATACCTGAATAAGTTTGGATTTTGGATAGAGCTTGAAAAATCCAAATACCGGCGCATAATCATCAATAAAAATATAGTCGCTGGCTGCAATGAGAAGTACGGTCTTAATCCAGCTTAATACGCTTTTTCTGGAGCCGACGGATTTCCGGCAGGAGCAGGTGAGCTTAAAGCGGCTGTCCAGTCCGCGCTCAAGCATCCGGTCATGGATATATTTGAGATTTCCCCATAAAATATCCTTTGTTTCCGTCATAAACAGTACCCGGCTGCCATTTTTCGGAAGCAGGCGGGCGCATAAAAAGTAAAAGCACCGGATCAGGAGGATGACAAGGGAAAAATACATGCGCCGGAATTTCCCCTTAAGCGTCACAGCCTCCTGCACATAGCGGCGTTTTTTCCAGTTCCGGTTAATACGCATAAAATAGCTGGAAAGAATCAGCTCAATGCGGCCGTCAGAGGACTTTGGAACATCGATTTCCTGTACGGAAAAAGACACATTATAGGCGTACTGATCTTTTCCGTATTTAAAAATCCGCGACCACTGATCGGCCTCGTAAGCCAGCGCACACTCGATACTTACCGGATAAACCGATTCGCCCAGAAGCGCGCAAAAACGCCATTGGCCATTGTCTAGAAAGCTTCGTCCATGCGCCGCCGCCATATTTAAAGAAAAGTGGTAGCAGCAGCCGTCCGGCACAGCTTCCTGCTGCTCCCAGGACAGAAAAACGACGGTATCTGACTTGAAACTCCGGCTAGAACCGGCTCCGGCAGCCGCCGCCCTGGAGCCGGCCGCTGTCCTGGCGCCGGCCGCTGTCCTGGCGCTTGCAGGCGCCGTCCTGCTGCCTGCCGCCGGTCTGCTTTCTGTTGCCGGCTTTCCGCAGGAAGAAAGCGGCACAAGGGCAAAACGCGGCTCCTGGGGCATACTGCCGCTAAAATGTGCGGTTATATCAAATTCAAAAAAAATCCGTTCCCAGCGGATATGGCTGATCGTAAACCGATCATCATCACACCACGGCATTGCTATCATCCTTTTCTGATGTTTTCGTATGGTATACCGGCATTTTCAGACCGCGTGCCGGACGCAGCTTGTCCTTATCAACGGCGGCCTGATACTGCATGATCTCATTGTAGATGCGTTCGCAGTTATGGTGATCGTTGTAGGCAAAAAAGTCATCGGCCCTTTTGCGGTACATATCCTTCATGGCGCAGCCGGAGGCCATATAGTCACAGAGCACATCCACAAGCTGTGTCAGCTTTGTGCAGATTTCACCAAAGCCCATCGTATCATAGAAAAAGCAGCCATCCTCATAGTGGGGCGGAAGCTCGTCCGGATGGAAATAAACAACAGGCTTGCGCATATAGGCGAAATCAAACTGGACGCCGGAATAATCCGTAACCATCAGGCTGGATGCCGTCAAAATCTGTTCATAGCTTAAATCTCCCACAGACGGGATGACTTCCAGCTCCGGATTCGGTGTAAAATCCTCAACCTGAGAGCTGATGATCGGATGGAGCAGATATTTGATTTTATAGCCGTATTTTTTGGCCGTCTCAATGAGCTTTTGGTCATTGATGAGCGTATTGTAGATACGGAAATAGACGGTGTGCTTAAATTCCGGATTATAGCCCCTCTGCTCGCCTTCGCTTGTTGTTACAGGAAGCGCATTGTACATCCGCCAGGTGGGTGAAATGAGGATTTGCTTCTGGTCATTGCTAATCAGCCCGTCATAGCGGCCAATCCCGGTGAGCTTGAGTATATCAAAGCCGTCATAGCCGTAGGCATGGCGGGAGAGATTTTCATATTCATATTTACTTCCAAGAAAATACATCATCGTGTTATCGATAATGCGCCGCTGGGCAATAGCACATTTTTGCACCGAAAGTCCGTGCTGGAGACACATGGAGCCAAAATTGCACAGCCCGCGGATATATTTGGACGTCTCCTTTGTATATCCGTTAAACGGAAACAGATGGGAGTTGGTGATCAGGAGGATGTCGGCATTGACAAAAACAAGCCTGTGTTTGAGCGTGCCGGGCACAAGCGGGCGCAGGCCATCGGCCCGGAGCCTGCGGTAGTCGCTCGTATCCTTATTGATCAGGTAATACCGGGTCACACCGTCTTTGAGGCGGGCACTGTAACGGTATAAATATTCAGCGCTGTCGCCGCCCTTATAAAGCTTATCAAGCATCAGCCAGATGCGCTTGCGCCGGAAATAGGGGCGGGTCAGCCAGTACAGCATCCTGAATTTCCATGGCCCTTTATCCTTCTTGCGAAAAAGCTGGAGAGAGAGCTGCAGCTCCCGCTTTAAAACATTGAAAAAGGTGGCTCTTTTTATGGAAATGCCATTTTGAGCATGATGACATAAATAGCGGTTAAAGCGCCAGTAGGAATAGCGGGGCGACTTGGAAAGCTTGGCCCAGTGGTTGGCAAAGGTCATTTTCATAGGGTAGGTCTGGCCGTTATAGGCCGCGTAAAAGGTTATCCTCTGAAGCTTTTTTTCGCTGTCCAGGGCAAATTTCAGGAAAAACGGGAGACGCCGGTAGCCCGGTACGCCAAAATATTTTGTCTGGGCATACGCGGTCGTATCGGTGATCGGGTAATCCTGGCCGTTAAAACGGGCAAAAAAGCGAATATCCGCATACTGAAAAATACTGATTATGGAACCGTCGATCCACAGATCACCGCGGACATAATTCATGATATTAATGGAAATACGGTGGGCGCTGAGGCGGGAAATTGTATAGTCCCTAAAGCGCATTTCCAGGTCCCACGGTCCGAGTTCGGCGCGGTTTTCATCAAGGCTTTCCACAGGTACATAATCATAGTGCACCTTGTTGGCGCCGTATTTAATGCGCAGATACATACAGCGCATCTCAGGATTCGTTGTAATGTAAGGCAGTCTGTCCTGATTTAAAAGATAGTAATCGTCAATCTGTTCAAACAGCTTTCGGACCATGTCCAGGTAGTGCTCCAGACGGTCTCCGAGCAATATCTTTTTATCCCGGTTGTCCTGATTGGACATAAAACGGCAGTTCATATACAGCATACAGTAATTTTGCAAAAAAGCCGGGATGCAGCCCAGACGCTCCCGGGCAAGTTTAAGCAGCGGAAAAAGAAAATCGTTTAAGGAACGCTCATACCAGCCATCCTCATGCGCATGGAGATGATAAAGCACTTCATTAGCCCGTGGCTCAAAATAGTAATACTTCGCTTCGGGAACCGCCCGGTACTGCGGATATTTTAAAAGAAAACGCAAAATAAAGTCCGCGTCCTCCTCCATGGTCAGCGTATCGTTAAAACCGATGTCCTTTACTGCCGCCGTGGAAAAGATAGCGGCATCGATCGTCATTAAGATGGCTTCGGGCATCTCCCGGACATCCCGCAGACGGTGCTTAAAAAACGAGTCCGGAGACTCTAGGGCGTCAAAAGCGATATCCTGGCCGGTGAACATGCCATTTTCCGGGGCTTCGTCACAGTCATCGCAGGCAGATGCATCATTATCGGATGCAGGCGGATTTGCATTGTCCGCGGTTTCAGAAAGCGGCCTGCGGGTGATCGTTTTGATGTATTTTTTACTGAGGATATGCTCCGGCGTTTTTTGGGAGACGATCGGGTTGCTGATATACGACTTCCCTACGGCCAGCACAGTATCCATGTGCGCGTCATCATCACGGAGCGCCTCCAGACATGCGGAAATAAAGGCTGGCTCCAGTGTGTCCTGTTCCTTCATAAACATGACATAGGGCGTATCGATCTTTGTCAGGGCATAGTTATATAGCCCGCCTGCTGTCAGGGCTTTCGGCGGGTGAATGGGCGTATATTCCGGTATGGCCGGAGCATTTTCGGGGTCAGGGCAGACAGGAGAGCCGGATGCTGTGCCGGGGTTGGAAAGAACATAGATTTTATAGTCGCCGGCATCAGAGGCGGCAATGCTTTGCAGTGTTTTTAAAAGACCGGAGCCGCCGAACGGCGCTAAAATAATGATCGAAAGCTGGTGGCTTTTTTCCATAGGGTACCTCCCTTAAATGAAATTCTGCCGTTTTACACCGCGCAAAGCAGTAAGCGGCACAAAACGGCAGGATATACAGCGCGTGCAGAGTGGGATATATTTATGCTTCCTGTCCCACATTTCGCATAATGGCCTGTCTGGATATGAATCAGATACCATATTACGAAAAGAAGGACAGAATATAGCCGGCAATATCCTGGCCTGCATGACCGCTGTATCGGATATACTTGTCAGAAAATTGTTTCAGGCGTTTCATATTATAAGGCTGATTGTGAAGCGCATCCATTAAAGCATAAGGATCACTGCTGGCAGGCCCGGGGATTTCTTCGTAATAGTCAATCGCAAGGCCGCGCTCAAGGATATATTTGTCCATATCGAAATTATAAAAATAAACCGGGATTCCCATAAATGCCGCTTCGTAGACAATGCAGGAATAGTCGCTGATCACTGCGTCGGCCACAAACAGCATATCAAACGAGGAAAATCCGGTACCGCATAAAATGTGCGGGCCGCTCACGGTGATTTTGGACAACGGGTGCGGCTTAAGCACAAGAATATCCTTCTCTGGGTCAAGGGCGCCGGCAAGGCGTGTGACCGCGGTCTGCATCGCATCTTCGCACTTGCGGAAGGTCGGGCAGTAAAGGATCACGCGTTTTTTCTTAAGCATCGGATACTCGGAAAGAATCTGAGCACGCTTCCTTTTCCGGTAACCGGGGCTGCGCAAAAGGTCTGTGCGGGGAAGCGGAAGAATCTTAACAATACGCGCATCACAATGAAAACCGGCCGCAAGGTCTTTTGCATAGGCCGGAGAGCTTGCCAGCACACATGTATAATTTTCATGCATATGCAGAAGATGCGCGGTTTTTGAAGGCACGCCTTCTTCCGTATCAAGCGTCGTATAGCCGAACTTTTTCATACTGCCCATGGAATGCCAGATCTGAATGATCTGAAGCTCCCGGCGGTGCTTTAACAGAGAAACGACAATACAGTAGGTATCAAGGATGACCACCCGGCTGGTGGCAATATGATACATCTGTTTGAGCATGTGAAAGCCGTATTTAATCAGGTCTATATACCGGGCATTCAGGCGCTTTTCCAGTGTATGACAGAGCATAACGACACGAACCCGGGGATTCTGGCGTGTGATGTGTGATCGTATCAGCTTAAAATCCAGCGACGGCCGGTTGGCCTGCCGGGAGATCATGACGACCTTATCCTCCACCGGGCACAGCTTCATAAAAAAATATATTATGCCAAGAAAAATCCGGGCACAGCTTACAAAAAATTTCATCATAGGTTTTACTTCCGTGAAAGCGAAACGCTTTCGATCGGGCTGTCACAGCGCGTCCGAAACGGCCGTGTATATGGTAAGTTACAGGTAGCTGCGCATAACGATGAGCACTTTCTTTGCAGGTGACCGACACAGCAGGTAACCGTGCGCAGTGCAGATTACAGGAAACCGTGGGTATCGCGCGGCCGTAGGAGACGGAGCCATCGCGCAGGTCACAGGAACCCGTGGGAATCGCGCGAGCTGTAAGAGACGGAGCCATCACGCAAGCCGCAGGAACCCGTGAGTATTGCGCGAGCCGTAAGGGACGGAGCTATCGCGCAGGTCACAGGAAAAGGTGAGCATCGTAAGCGACGTATAAAAAAAGCAGCAGGATTTGTTGTCAAATCGTAAAGAAAACGTAAGACAAATTTAATTAATCCACAAGCCCCTACTACTATGTGGCTTATTTTATCACGCAATCTCCAAATGCACAATCCTAAATCTTAAAAAAATTTTACAAAATGTAATCATTTGTAACGATTTAGTCTCAATCAGGGATTGGACGCGCAGGCGGCGTAATGCTGCGAAAGTCGCACAATGCGGGATTCATGGAGGAATCGTTACCGTTTTTACAAGTTTGTTTAATATTCGTATGGTAATTTAAAAAAAATCAGTTATAATAGTACTATGTGTGATTCTGTAATAATTTAGCCGGTAAAGCTAAAGTTACATGATTTTGCCAGCGCTTGCGCGGGCAGACGCGTCAGGAAAGTTTTTTGGAAAGGGGAAAGAAATGTTAGGCTCAGACATCGGAATTGATTTAGGAACTGCCAGCATTCTTGTGTATATCCGCGGCAAAGGCGTTGTGCTTAGTGAACCGTCGGTTGTCGCTTATGATAAAGATACAAATCAGATTAAGGCCATCGGTGAGGAGGCCCGTCTGATGATCGGAAGAACACCGGGAAATATCGCGGCTGTGCGCCCGCTGCGCCAGGGCGTGATCTCGGATTATACAGTAACAGAAAAAATGCTCAAATATTTTATCCACAAGGCCATGGGCCGCAAGACACTGCGGCGGCCCCGGGTCAGCGTGTGCATACCAAGCGGAGCGACGGAGGTGGAAAAGCGCGCGGTTATTGACGCCACTATGGAAGCCGGCGCGCGTGATGTGATCATTATCGAAGAGCCCATCGCCGCAGCGCTCGGCGCGGGTATTGATATTTCCAAGCCCAGCGGCAATATGATCATCGACATCGGCGGCGGTACTACGGACATTGCTGTCATCTCCCTGGGAGATACGGTCGTCAGTACATCGATCAAGGTGGCCGGCGATGATTTTGACGATGCATTAATACGCTATATGCGCAGGAAGCACAACATGCTCATCGGAGAGCGGACGGCCGAGGACATCAAAATGTCCATCGGTTCAGTTTACGAACGGCCGGAGCCGGTAATGGCCGAGGTGCGGGGACGCAACCTGCTTACCGGGATGCCCAAGGTGATCCAGCTTTCCTCAGAGGAAACCCAGGAAGCCTTTGCGGAAGCTGTGCAGGCCATTATCAGCGGTGTACATCAGGTTTTAGAGCAGACGCCGCCGGAGCTGTCGGCAGACATTGCGCAAAGAGGCATCCTTCTGACCGGAGGCGGCAGCCAGCTTTACGGTCTGGAAGAGCTGCTGGAAGAATCCACAGGCATACGGACGACAACCGTGGACGATCCGCTGTCTGTTGTGGCCATCGGTACTGGACGGTATGCCGAGTTTATTGAAGGCATGGGCGATCTTGCCGTAGCCCACAGCGCAGGGCGCATGTAGTCAGTGTGTATGCGGTGCAGGGCGCATGTAGTCAGAGGCTATGCAGTGCAGGGCGCATGTAGTCAGAGCGTATGCAGCGCAGGGCATATGTAGTCAGAGTGTATGCAGTCAGGAGGTATAAGTCGGGGGGCATACAGGCGGTGCAGGAGCGACCCCGGCAGGAAAAGTATGTTTAGCAGTTAGCGGCAGACGGATGGCAATACCGTGTGTTTTGCGAGAGGCTCAGGCCGGCCGGTGAAAAAACTGCATGTCCGGCGGTAGGATCAGGCTGGCCGGCGAAAAATGCATGTCCGGTGGCTCAGGCCGGCCGGCGAAAAATTGTATGTCCGGCGGTAGGATCAGGCTGGCTGGTGAAAAATGCATGTCCGGCGGTGGCTCAGGCCGGCCGGCGAAATCGTATGTTTAGCGGCAAGCCGGCCGTGATTAAAGATAAAAAGGACGGAGGTGAAGGCATGGAGCAGCTTCAGGGATTAGTGGAGCATATTGTCTATCATAATGATGACAACGGCTATACGGTTTTAAATCTGATGTGCCAGGGGGATGAGATCGTCTGTGTCGGGACCATGCCGGTCATCAGCGAAGGGGAATATATTAAGGCCGAAGGTGCTTATGTGGAACACGCCACCTACGGACAGCAGTTTAAGGTCGCATCCTTTAGCGTAGAAGTCCCGGAGGATGTATATTCTCTGGAACGGTACCTGGCTTCCGGCGCGATCAAGGGGATCGGCCCGAAAATGGCCCATAAGATCGTCGGAAAATTCAAAGAGGACACCTTTTACATCATCGAGGAGGAGCCGGAACGGCTGGCGGAGATCAAAGGGATCAGCGAGCGCAAGGCTCAGGAAATCTACAAGCAGTTTCATGATAAGCAGGATATGCGTCAGGCGACGATGTTTCTGGCAAAATACGGCATTTCTTCAACCTATGCGATTAAAATTTATAATCAATACGGCAGCAGGCTCTATGATATTATCCGGGAAAACCCCTACCAGCTTGCCGATGATATTACCGGCATCGGTTTTAAGCTTGCCGATGATATTGCCCATAAAGCCGGTATCGCAGATAACAGCGCATATCGGATTCGCAGCGGCATTATCTATGAGCTGCTCCAGGGAACGCTGGCCGGACACACATATCTGCCAAAGGAATTGCTGGCTGGCCGGACCGCGCAGCTTCTTGGCGTGGAACCGGGGCTCATTGACCGGCAGCTCGAAGAACTGAGCATTGATAAAAAAATCATGCTCCGTGAGCTTGAGGGCGAGCCGGTCGTTTACGCCTCTGCCTATTATTATCTGGAGCTGAATGTTGCCCGGATGCTGAAAAGCCTGAACATGACCTATGATGTCACCGGCCTTCCGCTGGATCACATTATCCGAAAGATCGAAACGGAAGAAGAGATCGAGCTCGATGACATGCAGCGGACGGCCGTCATGGAAGCTGTGCGCAACGGTGTTATGGTCATTACCGGAGGACCGGGAACCGGAAAAACAACAACGATCAATACACTGATCAAATATTTTGAATACGAAAATCTGGACATCCGCCTGGCAGCACCCACAGGGCGGGCGGCTAAGCGGATGACCGAGGCTACCGGGTGGGAGGCGCAGACGGTTCATCGCCTTCTGGAGCTTTCCGGGGCGCCGGATGATTCGGCGCCGGCCCGCTTTGAACGAAACGAACAAAATCCCCTGGAAGCCGATGTGATCATTATTGATGAGATGTCTATGGTTGACATAAATCTCATGAACGCGCTTTTAAAGGCTGTGATGCCGGGCACCCGCCTTATCCT
>CASFBR010000098.1 GCA_949292795.1 uncultured Eubacteriales bacterium | reverse complement strand
AGCGAATACACGGCGTAATGTCAGACTCACAGCCCTCAAAGGCTTTCTTCGGAAGGAATGGATCAGCCAGAAGTCCGCGGGCGATCTCCACAATATCCGCCTGTCCTGAAGCGATAATCTCCTCCATCTGCGCCGGATCATTTAAGGAGCCTACACAGGCAACCGGTTTCTTCACATGCTTTTTAATGGCTGCTGCCAGATATACGTTGACACCTCTCGGATAAAATGCTGACGGATGGGTGCGGCAGAACATATCCGGGTCCTCATGATTACCGCAGGAAATATTAAACAAATCAACCTTATCCTCGATCAGCTCAGCCACCTTAATGCAGTCCTCAAGTCCAAGACCGGTCGGTGTCAGGTCATCGCCGGACAGACGCACTTCAATGGGGAAGCCGGGGCCAACGCCCTCGCGTACGGCATCCAACGCCATCATCAAAAACCGTGCACGGTTCTCCAAAGAACCGCCGAACTCATCGGTTCTCTGATTTGTCACCGGCGAAAGGAACTGAGAAAACAGCCATCCGTGAGCCGCATGAACCTGAACCATATCAAAGCCGCAGTCCTTGCACAGCTTTGCCGCCTTCTTATAAGACTCTACAATTTCCAGGATCATGTCCTTAGACATTTCCTGAACCTCCCCGGCCGGAGTGATTTCATGGCTTGGCCCATAGGCTACGGAGTTAAAATCCGCCTCTCCGGCAACGCTGGCCAGACCGCCGTATTTTCCGCCGTGGGAAAGCTGGATGTTCGCATAAGTACCGGCGTTGTGGATTGCTCTGGCCATCTCCGACAGACTGTGGCGGATACCCTTGGAATCCAGCTGTAACTGAATATTATGAGACTTTCCGGTTGGCGAATGAACGATGGCCTCTCCATAGGTCACAACGGCAGCACCGCCGCTGGCCTTCTCAGCCATGTAAGCGATCATTTCCGGCGTAAAATGGCCTTCCGTAGTCACCATTCCCGGACTTGTGGGAGCGCCGATGATCCTGTTTTTCAAACGTATATTTCCAATACGGATCGGTGAGAAAAGATGTGGGAACTTCGCACCTTTTCTTGGACATGTATTTTCCATAATCAAGACTCCTTATTTTTTTACTTTCCAGATGTATTTTCTCGGTTCACCCTTAAGATATGCGATCACTTCATCACCCATCATATTGCCGGACCAGCCGTCCACATCGGTCGTCAGACCTGCCATATGCGGTGTAAGTGTTACATTTCTCATGGAAAGCAGCGGATGATTAGCCGGGATTGGCTCCTGCCAGAACACATCCACAGCAGCGCCGGCAATCGTGCCATTCTGAAGTGCTTCCACAAAATCCTTCTGATCGATCACGGCTGCACGGGCAGTATTGATCAGGTAAGCTGTCTTTTTCATCTTGGAGAACCAGTCTTTGTTCACCATCGCCTTTGTGGATGGAAGAACCGGAAGATGGATGCTGACAATATCACTCTGGCTTAACATTGTGTCAAGGTCCACAGCCTTTGCGCCGTCTGCTTCGATCTTTTCTGCCGGGCAGTAAGGATCATAAGCGAGAACCTCCATACCGAAAGCCATTGCTCTCACTGCAACCTCACGGCCAATAGCGCCGTAGCCTGCGATACCAAGTGTCTTTCCATAAAGCTCAAAGCCGATGCCATAATCGGTAAACGGATGGTTCTCATCAAGCGGTCCCCATGTAACATTCTTTACATCCGGCACATTATAAACATCCTCCACAGGTGCGCCCAGATGCTCGCCCTTCTGAAGTCCGGTGCTGCTTAAGCACATATTTCTTGTGCTGGCAATCATCATACCGATGCAGAACTCAGCCACAGCCACACGGTTTCTTCCCGGAGTGTAGGACAGTTCAAGACCGGCCTTTGCAATGGCATCATGGTCTACGGTTGCCGGTGTTCCCTTGGCAACGCCCATAAACTTCATGCCGGACTTGGCCCATGCAGTAATAGTATCTGCGCCGGCATACTCGTCGCCAAGCACGACAAGCTCATGGCCCATACATTCTTCTTTTGTCATCTCCTCAGTTACATTACCCTTGCCGTGCTTTAATTCACCGCAGATCGTAATATCGCAATATTCCTTAATAATATCCAGCTTTTTGTCAGGAATCGGTGTACAAAGCGCCATTTTCTTTTTCATAGTAAATCCTCCGTTTCTCGTGTTTATTCATAAACTGTCCCGCAAATCACGGACATTTTTAAGACCTTCCAGTTACTTAAAATGCTTTCTTTAAAATGTCAAGAACCTGTTCCTTTGTCACGTTCTGGCGGGGGTTAAAGCCAAGTACAGGCTCTTTAAGAACGTCCTCAGCCAGCATATCAAAATCGCTCTCTGAAATGCCCTGCTCGGATAAGGTCTTGATGCCAAGGTCCTTTGTCAATGCCTTAAGGGCATCTGCCAGAAGATATTTATCCTTGTCCAGATCGCCGGAAACCGGAAGGTCGATTGCTTTTGCCAAATCTACCATCTTTTCCGGGCAGCTTTCTGCGTTAAACTCCATAACATAAGGAAGCACTGTGGCATTTGCCATACCGTGTGCCAGTCCGAAATGTGCGCTTAAGGTGTGCGCAATGCCGTGTACAAGGCCAAGGTTGGCGTTAGAGAAGCCGAATCCGGTGATCACGCAGCCGAGCATCATCTGCTCTCTGGCATCCATATCGGAGCCGTTATGAACCGCTGTGCGGATATTGTTGTAAAGAATCTGAAGACCCTTTAAGGAATTGTACTCGGTCAGTGGTGTTGCCATATTGGAAATGTAGCTCTCAACTGCATGGGTAATGGCATCCATACCGGTCGCAGCGGTTACTGAGGGCGGCATTGTCTTTGTAAATTCAGGGTCCGCGATAACGTTGGTTGCGGTCAGTTTATTGTCAATAATGACGTACTTGCATACGGCCTGTGTATCGATCAGAGCAACAACGTTGGTGATCTCACTGGAGGTTCCGGCAGTCGTAGGAATTGCGATCAGCGGATATACGGCATTTTTCACATTGCCGATGCCGCCGTACTGTCCAATGGGGCCGGGATTCGTCATCAGAACATTCACCGCTTTGGCAAGGTCGATGCTGCTGCCGCCGCCAACAGCCACAAAGCCATCCACTTTGGCATCCTTGGCGATGACTGCTGCTTCTTCCACAAGCTCATTGGAAGGATTTGGAAGTACTTTATCAAATACCGTTATATTAACGTCTGCAAGCTTCACCTGCTCCAGAACCTTTTCCGAAATTCCGGCAGCCTTTACGCCCTGGTCGTAAATCACCATAACATTTTTCATTCCGTGAGATTTGATGATCTGCGGAAGTTTCTCGGCAGCCCCCCGGCCAAACTCAATGTCACTTTTCACAAAAAAATTATAGCTCATTGTTCATCCTCCTGATTTAATTTCCGTCCGCAGACGCCTGCGAACGACCTTATGTCCTGGCCTTTGATGCCATGACGTTTTCTTTGTCTGTCTTTATAGTAATATACTTCCTGCTAAAGGTACAAACTGACTTTTTCCGCTAGATAGTGGAAAAACTTCGTCATTTTTGATAAAATAAGTAAAGAATCGCACAATACGCCGCAGAGAGGATACTTTATATGGAATCGTGGAATTTGTCGCTAAGGCAGCGCAAGCTTCTTTATATCATGCAAAATCAGACATCGTTTATTACAAGCACGGATCTGGCCAGGCAGCTCCAGGTATCTCCGCGCACGATCCGCAGTGATATTTCCGAGATCAATGAAAAGCTGGAGCCGTTCCATACCCGTATTTTCTCAGAAAAAAGCAAGGGATATTTTTTTCATTCAGAAAATCCGGATATTCTTCTGAAGCTCAACAATATCGATAATGCCTTTTTCACTAAGGAGGACCGCGTGCGCTATCTGGCTTTCCAGCTCTGCCTTTCGGACATTCCGATCAATATTTATGATCTTGAGGATGAGATGTTTGTCAGCCATACGACCCTGGAACATGATCTGAATGAGCTTCGGGAAAAGTATGTCCAGGCGCCGCCTTATATCCGTCTCACTCAGGTACGGGATGAACTGGCGCTTGAGGATGACGAGCGCAAGCGGCGCTCCATGCTCAATAAGCTTTTTCATGAGGACTGGAATTACAATACCCGGGGCAATGCCTATTATGGCTATCAGTTTCTTGACGAGCAGGTCATGAGCTGTGTCTCACAGGTTGTCACCCACTATTTAAATCTGTATTCCATACGCTTGGAGGACCCTAACCGGGTCATGCTCGACCTGGCCATCGCCATTATGTACCTTCGGGTACAGTCCGGCCATCTGGTCACGCCAAAGGCGGCAGCTTCAACGGATATGGCCGCATGGCAGGCAGCGATGGACATCATGGATGCATTGCAGCAAAAGCTGAATATCCGTTTTCCCGAAGCCGAGCGTGTTGAAATTTATACAAAAATCGCCGGAGCCCGTCTGATGGATGCGCAGCAGTTAAGTTTTTCTACGATCGGCCATTACTTTGATTATGAAACCATACAGATGGCAAACGAATATATCCGTTATCTGCAAGACTATGATCAGATCGATGTCTCTGACGACGAAGATTTTTATATTACGCTGCTGCAGTATCTCCGTTATCTGCAAATGCCGGAGCACATTTTTAACACGCAGGAGACGACCGACCTCGTCCGCGCACAGCTCTACATGGAATCCGAGCTGGCCTGGCAGTTTCAGCCCATTGCCAAAAAGCATCTCGGACGGATGCTTGCCTCTGCGGAGCTTTTATATCTGGCACTGTGTATCAGCGGTGCACTGGAATATATTTACCAGAACCGGCCGGAGACAAAGATACGGACCGTCATTTGCTGCCACCTAAATCTTCCGGCCATATGGGCGCTCAAGCGAAAGCTCCTTGGAAGCTTTGGCAGCTATCTCAATGTAACGGAGCTTTTGGGGATCAACGAGAAAGATACTTATGATTTTTCAGAAACCGAGCTGATCCTGACAACTGCCCGAAAACGTATTCCCGCTCCCGGCCCGGCCGATGTTTTATATATTTCGCCTTTTTTAAATGTGCAGGATCACAATCGGATTGAAGATTATATCACAGGCAAACGCATCTGGCGCCTGATTGCGCCGGGCCTGCCTCCGCTGTCTGCGCTGCTTGACAGCGCCTGCTGGCATGAAGGCATCACAGCCGCGGAGCCGGATGCTCTTGTTGCGCTTATGTGCGGCGATCTGATTAAGGACAGCCTGGCACGCCGGGATTTTCTGGAAGCCATCCGGCAGAGGGAGCATATCGCTTCTTTTGTCTGTCAGCCCGGTATTGCATTTGTCTATGGCAATGTTTCAGACAGCCCTACACGGCTGTCCATAGCCACACTAAAGCATCATATTGTATGGAACAGCTATAAAATCCGCGTCGTCATTGCGGCGGCTATTTCTTCCAGAGAAGCTACGCTCGTTTTTCTGCTTCTGGATCGTATATACAGAAGCCACAATCTGAATGAGACCGCCAAAGGTATACATACAAAAGACGACGTTTATTCATATATCTTATAAAGGGGAGTGTAATTGTGACAGAAGCTTCAAAAACACGAAAAACCTCCAAGGCCATCCAGACCCGGGAGCGGATCATCGATGCCTATCTGGAGCTTATTCCGGAAAAAAAATGGGACAAAATATCGGTCAAGGATCTGTGTGCAAAATCCGGGATTACCCGTGGTACCTTTTACCAGTATTTTAATGATATATATGATCTTATGCAAAATATCCAGGATACACTCATGCAGGAGATGAACCGGATGTACGGCGCCATTAACTCAGGACATCAAAGCACGCCGATGACTGCTCAGATTTTTGATGAGAAGTTCAACTGTGCGCCCCCGGATAAACTGCTGTGCTGGTTTGAGTTTTGCCGAAAATATAAAAAGCCCATGGCGGTCCTGCTGGACCCTAAAAACGGCGACTCTTACTTTGTCAAAAAAATCAAGGCGCTCCTCAGAGATCAGATTAACGAAATGATGGATCGGGACGGCATGCCCAGAGACAGCTTAAGAGAACACTTTCTTAAAATTTTTATTGAATTGCACTTTCTTTCCGCGCGCACCTGGCTGGACGATAACTCGGGAGAATTTCTCTCTGTGGATGAGATCATCAATCTGCTCAACACCATGCGCGTGGGCGCCAACTATCTGCATTACAAGCAGGGCAGTGTTCCTGATTTCACTCTGAAGATGAAATACAGCGACCAGGATAGCGATAAAGATGAAACCTGAAACAAAGGGGAGATACCATTTTGCGGCATCTCCCCTCTTTACTTCTACAACCTTTAACGATCAAATGTCATAATGGCAGAATCCATGATAATCACAGTCTTGCGGTCACAAATATATCATAGATTGCCCGGATCGCTGTTTCAAAATCGCTGTTCTTCACGCCGATAATGATATTGAGCTCACTGGAGCCCTGGTCGATCATTTTTACATTGACACGGGCATGAGCCAGGGCGGAGAAAATACGGCCTGCTGTGCCACGGGTCGCTTTCATCCCCCGTCCGACAACGGCAATCAGTGCCAGGTCTGCTTCCAGCTCAACAAAATCCGGGTCCACAGCTCTGTGGATGCCTGCAATCACCTGCTGTTCTTTCTCGACAAATTCCGGCTGATGAACAAAAATCGTCATCGTATCAATTCCGGATGGCATATGCTCAAAGGAAATACCATTGTCCTCAAACACTCCAAGCACTTTGCGGCCAAAGCCAATCTCTGAGTTCATCATCGCCTTATCGATATTGATCGCAGCAAAGCCTTTCTTGCCGGCAATACCGGTAATCGTATAGCGCGGGCTTCTGCATGTGCTTTCCACGATCAGCGTTCCCCGCTCTTCCGGAGCATTTGTATTGCGGATATTGATCGGGATACCAGCCTTTCGCACCGGAAAGATGGCGTCCTCGTGAAGAACAGACGCACCCATATAAGACAATTCGCGCAATTCTCTGTAAGTAATCGTATCAATAACCTCCGGGTTGTTGACCACTCTCGGGTCCGCCACGAGGAATCCGGACACATCGGTCCAGTTTTCATAGAGGTCTGCCGTAATGGCCCGTGCTACTAAGGAGCCGGTAATATCTGAGCCGCCCCGTGAAAAAGTCTTTACAGTCCCATCATCCAGCGCTCCGTAAAATCCCGGGATCACCGCATACTCACAGCCTCTGAGACGCTCATATAACATCGTATTCGTCTTATCGTTATTTAACGTACCATCCTCATTAAAAAAGATGACCTCTGCGGAATCAATAAATTCAAAATTCAGGTAATTGGCCATAATAATACCATTTAAATACTCCCCTCTGGAGGCAGCATACTCTTTGCCGGCTTTCGCGGCAAAGTTTTCCCGGATTTTTTCAAATTCATCATTTAAAGACAGCTCCAGGCCAAGTCCCTGGATAATCTCGTTATATCTGGCCTGAATCTTTTCCAGAAGCGGTGCAAAATTTTTCCCATTCTCCGCAGCGGCATAACAATCATAAAGCATATCTGTTACTTTTATATCGCTGGAGTAACGCTTTCCCGGAGCACTAGGCACAACATATCTTCTCGAAGAATCCTCATGGATGATCTTACCAACCTTCTTAAATTGTTCTGCGCTGGCAAGGGAGCTGCCGCCAAACTTTACAACCTTTTTCATCTTGATATTTCCTCCTTATGCATGTCTAACCCCCAACGTACATGTTCTCCGAACATTTGTCTTTGCTAAATGCACATTTGTCTTTGCAAAAAACACATGCTAATACAATACATCTTTTTGAAAAAAATATCAAGTAGTTTTATTAAAAAAGAAAAATATTTATTTTTCACATTGCGCGCGTGCGCATCTCAAACGAAGCTTTTGATTTCACAGAAATACCTTTTCCTGTAAAGCAAAAAAACCCCTTGATTAATCAGGGGGTCTAAAAGAGGCGCAGACCGGATTTGAACCGGTGAATCAAGGTGTTGCAGACCTTTGCCTTACCACTTGGCTACTACGCCATATTCAATTTAGTGACTCCAAGGGGATTTGAACCCCTGTTACCGCCGTGAAAGGGCGGTGTCTTAACCGCTTGACCATGGAGCCAAAGTCTTAAGGCCGGATTCATCCTTCCTTTTATAAAAAATGTAATCCTGAATTTCAGGATTACCGCCCAGCGCTGCATATGCAGCAAAACTCCCCCTGCCGGGCTCGAACCAGCGACACTTCGGTTAACAGCCGAATGCTCTACCGACTGAGCTAAGGAGGAATAAAGGTAATATACCTTCAAAACTGCATATTCAAATACTT
>CASFBR010000097.1 GCA_949292795.1 uncultured Eubacteriales bacterium | reverse complement strand
ATACAAAATTCTGTGGGAAGCGATGCCAAATACGGCGGCGGAAAAAGCGTAGCCAGTGACGGAGGTGTGCTTTATTATCTGGAAGCCAATGAAACGGACACCTTTGTGGCAGCGCTGGATCGTGACGGCAGGCGCAGGTATGTCAACCAGGTGCCCGGGGCAGTTACGGGGCTTGATGCCGCCGGCGGATGCCTTGTGGTGACCGCCATGCGTGAACAGGGGCTGGCAGAGATTTATGCTGTGGACACCGCATCTGGTCAGGAACGGCGGCTGACCGATTTTAATGACGCTTATTTTTCCGGACATAAAACGGAGGCGCCGGAGAGCTTTTCTTATGTATCTAAAAACGGCTATACAATGAAAGGATTTGTGCTTTTTCCGGCAGATTATGAGCCGGGAAGGAAATATCCGGTTATTTTGTCCATGCACGGCGGCCCAAAAGTTGTTTACGGAACTGTATTTCACCATGAAATGCAGTGTCAGGCCGGAGACGGCTATTTTGTAATCTACACTAATCCAAGAGGCTCAGATGGCCGGGGCGAAGCCTTTGCAGACCTTACAGGCGGTCTTGGAGGACCGGATTTTGACGATTTTATGGAATTTGTCGATGAAGCGCTGGCACGCTATCCTGATATGGATGAAAAACATATTGGCATTTGTGGTGGTTCCTATGGCGGTTTTATGTGCAACTGGATGATCGGACATACCGACCGCTTTGCAGCGGCTGTTTCTCAGCGTTCCATTTCAAATTATATGACAAAGCTTTTATGTACGGACATCGGCTATTATCATAATAAGCTTCAAATCGGCGCGTATCCGTGGGAGGATTTTGAACGGCTTTGGGAACATTCGCCGTTAAAGAAGGGAATGTACGCTAAGACGCCGACGCTTTTTTTGCAGTCCGATGAGGATTACCGCTGTTACATGAGCGATGCCCTTCAGCTTTTTGGGGCCTTAAAGCGTAACGGCTGCGATACCCGCATGATTTTGTTCCACGGCGAAAACCATGAGCTTTCCAGAAGCGGAAAGCCGCACAACCGCATAACCCGTCTAAAGGAGATGCAGAAGTGGTTTGACCGGTACTTAAAGGAAGATGGCCATAAGGAAGCTGGTCATAAGGAAGATGACCATAAGGAGGATACCCATGCAGACAAATGCTTCAGACCGTGAACGTGCAAGGCTGGCCGGCGAGCGGGCGATACGGGTGCTTGAACATACCGGGCAGCAGCTTAAGGATATGAACCGCTACGGCTTTGGGGAAATGTTTTTTGGAGGATTTTTAGCCGGAGGCCGCCATGCACGGCAGAGCAATGAGGCAAAAAACGCAATGAAAAAGGCGCTGGATGCTGTGGAGGCGTTTCGTGATCTTTTAGACCGGCAATGGCTCCCTGAGCAGCAATGGCTTGATCTTGGCGAATTTATCCGTTTTACACAGCATTTTATTGAACAGCCCATGGCCGAATGGACGGCCCGCAGCCGTATCGATGATGCCCGCATACAGGCTGGCATTGCCGCAGAGCGGATTAAAAAGATACTCGGGAATCTGTAAAGTGGATGCCAAAACCGGCCGGCGGCTGTAAAACAGTGGAAACTTAAAGGCAAAGGGCTTGATAAAAGTATGAAAATCGTATATACTGTATAGCGTAATGATGATATGCTATACAGTATATACAGCGATGACGAAAGCTTCGGCACGATTTGTGTCTGACAGAGAGCCGGTGGGTGGTGTGAACCGGCAGATGCCCGTGCCTTTCCACTTTTACGAGCTGCCGGCGATGAACCGGAGGGTCGCGACCTTTATATCGCGGTTTGAGCGGCCTGCTTAAGCAGGCAATATGGGTGGCACCGCGGTATGAACTTCCGTCCCTGAATATTTTGGGAACGGGAGTTTTTTTGTTTGGCTTAAAGAAGCGAAGGCTTGGGACCGCGGGCGTTTTCTGTATCAAAATTTAAAGGAGGAGCATATGTTAGATATTAAGTTTTTGCGCGCAAATCCGGATATTGTAAAAGACAATATCCGCAAAAAATTTCAGGATGAGAAGCTTGTCCTTGTGGATGAAGTCCTTGAGATGGATAAGGAGATCAAGGATGTCCGGACCCGCTATGAATATTTAAGAAGCCAGAGAAATTCCATCAGCAGGGAGATTGGCGGACTTATGGCAAAAGGGCAGAAGGATGAGGCTGAGGCCAAAAAGGCAGAGGTTGTGGCGATGGCTGATGAGATGTCCGGGCTTCAGACACGCTTAGATAAGCTCTCCGCCGACATCCGCGAGCGTATGCTCGTTATCCCGAACATCATTGATGAGAGTGTACCAATCGGCAGGGATGACAGCGAAAATGTGGAGCTGGAGCGTTTTGGTGAGCCGGTCGTACCGGATTTTGAAGTGCCTTACCATGTAGATATTATGGAGCGCTTAAACGGTATCGATCTTGACAGCGCCCGCAAGACAAGCGGCGCCGGATTTTATTATCTGAGAGGCGATATTGCCCGCCTTCATTCGGCGATATTGTCCTACGGCCGTGATTTTATGATCGACCGGGGCTTTACTTATTATATTCCGCCGTATATGATCCACAGCAATGTGGTAACCGGTGTCATGAGCTTTGCGGAAATGGAAAATATGATGTATAAGATCGAGGGCGAGGATTTGTACCTTATCGGTACAAGTGAACATTCCATGATCGGAAAGTTTATTGATACGATGATCGATGAGGATCAGCTTCCTCAGACACTGACAAGCTATTCTCCGTGCTTTAGAAAAGAAGTCGGCGCCCATGGCATTGAGGAGCGCGGTGTGTACCGTATCCATCAGTTTGAGAAGCAGGAGATGGTCGTTGTATGTAAGCCCGAGGAGAGCGCTTCCTGGTTTAAAAAGCTTTATATGAACACGGTGGAATTTTTCCGCTCGCTGGATATTCCTGTGCGTACGCTGGAATGCTGCTCCGGAGACCTGGCAGATTTAAAGGTTAAGAGCGTAGACGTAGAAGCGTGGTCGCCCCGTCAGCAGAAATATTTTGAAGTGGGAAGCTGCTCCAATCTCGGCGATGCCCAGGCCCGCCGTTTAAGCATCCGTGTGCGCAGCAAAAACGGCAATTATCTGCCCCACACGTTAAACAATACGGTCGTTGCACCGCCCCGGATGCTCATTGCGTTCCTGGAAAATAACCTTACCGCAGACGGACGTGTGCGCATTCCTGAAGCATTGCGCATGTACATGGGCGGCAAGGAATATCTTGAGCGCTGTTAGTGCCGGCATGCATGGGACAAGCAGCCGTCATTTCCAGGCCGTATTGTCCCTTTGATACCGATGCTGATGAAAGGCAATAAAATGCCGGATGGACGTTTTGTCTGTCCGGCATTTTATTGTGGTGCGGCATAAGCGTTATTGTGCGCGGCATAAGCGTTTCACAGGAAATCCGGTTCGCCGGAGCCGGACAGCTTTTCCTCTGCGGGCATAAGCTCTAAAAGCTTTCGGGTGGCGGCGTTCATGGAGCGGCTTATGTCCCGGACGATGCAGATCTGGCGCGGCGGAAGCTTTTCGTACAGATTAATTTTTACAAGCTCTCCGGTCTCAAGAGCATGGGCCGCCATCTCCTCGGGGATATAGCCAATACCTAACCCCTGGGAAATGACCGGAAGAATCAGATTGGCGGATGCCAGTTCAATATCAATGTGCATCGGCTGGTTATTAGCTGCGTAAAATTTTTGGAAAAACTGGTAACTCATTGTATTGCGGCTTAAGGAGACGAGCGGATATTTGGCAAGGTCTGCCAGATGCCATGTCTTTTTTGCCATATCCGCATACTCCCGGTTGCCTACAAGGACGTCGCAAAATGTTTTCACAGGCGTAAGCTTTAATGGCTTTGTGCAGTTGCACGGCGTTGTTACAAGCGCAAGATCAATCTTACCGGCTTTAAAGTCGTGAAAGGTCATGGGCGTTGTCTGATTGCTGAGCTTAATGCGCACGCCCGGATAAAGCTGATGAAAGATGGCCAGTTTCTTTAGAAGATAACAGTGGAGTGCTGTCTCTGTAACCCCAATATAAATGATACCGTCTTTGAGTCCGAGAATGGTGTTTAAATCCTCCTCACCTTTGAAAAGAAGATCACAGGCCGGGGCCACATGGCGGTAGAGCGCCTCGCCCTCGCTCGTCAGAGAGACACCGTGACTGGAGCGGATAAACAGGCGGCAGCCCAGTTCATTTTCAAGATTTTTAATGCTTCGTGTAATGGCCGGCTGACTGGTCATTAAAGCATCTGCCGCCTGGGTGAGATTCTGGTATCGGGCCACATAATAAAAAATTTTGTAATATTCAAAATTTGCTGACATGTTGAAAAACTCCTTCATATTAAAAAAGAATTTAATTTTTTTGTGCAGAATCCACATAGATATAACAAATTGATATATCAACTATAATATTTTATCATTGTTCAAATGAAAAATAAAGTAGTAAAATGGCGAAGAAAAAGTGAATGAGAAAGGAGGAATTCATACGGAAGAGATCGCAAATGATTTGCTGGAAGCCCTCAATGTCCATACGGTGTTTACGATTCCCATTGGCGGCGGGATTCCGGTATATGAATCCGTGGTTGTTACCTGGATCATTATGGCGGTATTTACCATTTTGGCGATCATTCTTGTCCGCAATCTTCGTGTGGAAAATGTCAGCAAAAAGCAGCTGGCTCTGGAGTCCTTTGTAGGCTTTTTGCAAAACTTTTTTGAAGGCTCTGTGGGCGAGAACGGCAGGCGCTATATTCCCTATCTGATCACCGTGGCTCTGTATATCGGCGCCTCAAACCTTATAGGGATTCTCGGCTTTACCTCGCCGACCAAGGATATGAATGTCACCGCAGCACTGGCGCTGATCAGTATTGTTGTGGTTGAATATGCCGGCATCCGGCAGAAAGGATTTAAAAACTGGCTGAAATCTTTAGCTCAGCCGCTGCCGATTCTGGCGCCGATCAATATCCTTGAGATTTTTATACGTCCGCTGTCTTTATGTATGCGTCTTTTTGGCAATGTGCTGGGTGCTTTTGTAGTAATGGAGCTGTTAAAAATTCTCCTCCCCGTATTTTTGCCGGTACCGTTCAGTCTGTACTTTGACGTGTTTGACGGCCTGATCCAGGCTTATGTGTTTGTTTTCCTCACCTCTTTATATTTGAAGGAAGCCGTAGAGGAAGAGTAGTGAAGGTTCCCAAAAAGGAACAATACGGCGCCGCGCAGGGTGCGGCATGAAAGCTTATTATTACATGAAAGCTTATTATTATATGAAAGGAAGTTTTGATTATGACATTAGTAGCTATTGGTGCAGCAGTTGCAGTTTTAACAGGTATTGGAGCAGGTATCAGCATTGGTATCGCCACAGGTAAGGCAGCCGACGCCATCGCAAGACAGCCGGAGGCTGAGAGCAAGATCAGCAAGTCACTGCTTCTTGGCTGTGCCCTTGCAGAGGCCACGGCTATTTACGGTTTTATCATCGCATTATTTATCATCTTATTCCTTGGTTAATAATGAAAGGACTGGTGAAAAAAGGTGCTTAAACTTGACTGGAACCTTCTCTTCACCCTGATTAACTTCATTGTTTTTTACTTGCTAATGAGAAAGTTTTTGATAAAACCCGTCACCAGGATCATGGAAGAGCGGAAAAAACTGATTGAAGATGGTTTAAACCAGGCAAGACAGGATCAGGATGAAGCGTTAAAATTAAAAGAACAGTATGAGGCCGCTCTTGTAGGCGCGCGTGATGAGTCCAGCAAAATCGTAGCCGACGCAAGGCAGAGCGCCAAAAATGAATATGACCGCGTGATGCAGGAAGCCAGAGAAGATGCGGGGGCATTGATGGAAAATGCTCAAAAGACCATTGCTCTGGAAAAAGAAAAAGCACTCCTGGACCTTAAAGGACAGGTGGCCGGGCTGGCAATCGAGGCGGCCCGCAAAGTGACCGGTCAAAAGGATCACAGCCAGGAGGATCTGGCGCTGTACGACAAGTTCTTAAGCGAAGCAGGTGATGACCATGGCGCAGACATCTGAGAGAGAGGCCATAAGAGCCTACGCCGTTGCACTTTATGAGCTGGGCGTTGACAAAAATGACATTGATCAGGCACGCGCGATGATCGCACAGACACCGGAGCTGCAAAAGGTGCTTGCCTGTCCGGTTGTCACACTTAAGCAAAAGCTGGCCTGCGTGGACAGGCTTTTCCCGGAGAGCATCCGCGCTTTTATGAAGGTCGTATGCACGCATCAGAGGTCTGCGCTTTTGGAAGATATTTTTGAAGCCTATGCTGCTTATGCGGATCAGATGTCCGGCGTGCTGAGGGCTGTTCTTCGCTGTGTGACCAGACCGGGCGAAGGGCAGCTTGAAGGTATGCGCTGCAGGCTTTGCCGGCGGTTTGGCGTCAACGATGTCCGTATTGATATTGAAAATGATCCGTCGCTGATCGGCGGATTTATTATTGAGGCCGGCGGCTATACGATGGATTACAGTATCCGCGGCCGTTTCGATCAGTTAGAACAGAAATTAATCCGGAGGTGAAAAAAGGTTGAGTACGATTTATTCGGATGAAATTATTTCCATTTTAAAAGAAGAAATTGAAAATTATGACGAGATATGTAAAGAGCAGGAGACTGGCCGGGTTGTTTCTGTCGGTGACGGCATCGCTACCGTATACGGCATTGACCATGCCATGTACGGCGAGATCGTGGTGTTTGAAAACGGTTTAAAGGGTATGGTTCAGGATATTCGCCGCGACAGCGTCGGCTGTATTCTGTTCGGAAAGGATACGGGCATCCGCGAGGATATGAAGGTGACCCGTACCCGCAAAAAAGCCGGTATTCCCGTAGGCGAAGCGTATATCGGCCGCATCATCGACGCGCTGGGCGCACCGATCGACGGAAAGGGTGAAATTGCAGCGGATGATTACCGTCCCATTGAGCAGGAGGCGCCGGGCATTATCGACCGTAAGTCGGTGAGCGTACCGCTTGAGACCGGTATTTTGTCCATTGACTCCATGTTCCCCATCGGAAGAGGACAAAGAGAGCTGATCATCGGTGACCGCCAGACCGGAAAGACATCCATTGCCACGGACACGATCATCAACCAGAAGGGCAAGGATGTGATCTGTATTTATGTGGCCATCGGCCAGAAAGCGTCGACCATTGCCAAGCTTGTCAATACACTTGAGAAATATCAGGCGATGAGCTACACGACCGTTGTGTGTGCCACAGCAAGTGACTGTGCGCCATTGCAGTATATTGCGCCGTATTCCGGTACGTCTCTGGCAGAGTATTTTATGTATAAGGGCAAGGATGTGCTCATTGTTTATGATGATTTGTCCAAGCATGCAGTCGCTTACCGTGCCCTGTCACTGCTTCTGGAGCGTTCCCCGGGACGTGAGGCATATCCGGGCGACGTATTTTATCTTCATTCCAGACTTCTGGAGCGCTCCAGCCGTCTGAGCGAGGAAGCCGGCGGCGGTTCGATCACAGCGCTTCCGATCATTGAAACTCAGGCCGGCGATGTGTCTGCCTATATTCCGACGAACGTGATTTCCATTACGGACGGACAGATTTTCCTTGAGAGCGATCTGTTTAATGAAGGTATGCGTCCGGCGGTCAATGTCGGACTTTCGGTTTCCCGTGTGGGCGGAGCTGCTCAGACAAAGGCTATGAAAAAGGCTTCGGGAAGTATCCGTATCGATCTGGCGCAGTACCGGGAGATGGAAGTGTTTACTCAGTTTAGCTCCGACCTGGACGCAGCGACAAAGGCTCAGCTTGCTTACGGAAGCAGTCTGATGGAGCTGTTAAAGCAGCCGCTGTGCCATCCGCTTTCACTTCATCAGCAGGTGATTACGCTCTGTGCGGCCACCCATAAGATTTTTGCCGATGTGCCTTTGAATAAAGTCAAAGCATTCCAGATGGAGCTTTTGAATTATATTGATGATACTTATCCTCAGATCGGTGAGACGATCGAGTCGACAAAGACGCTTGACGACGAAACGATCGAAAAGATTGTTCAGGCTGCCGAAGCTTATAAGAACAGGTGATTTTATGGCAAGTGCAAAGGAAATACAAACCCGTATAAAAAGTATTGAAGACACGATGAAGATCACCAATGCCATGTACATGATCTCGTCCTCAAAAATGAAGCGGGCAAAGAAGGTTTTGTCTGAAACAATCCCGTATTTTTATGCGCTTCAGGGGGAGATCAGCAGAATACTGCGGCACGTTCCCGATGTCAGCCACCCGTTTTTTGATCTGCGTCCCGATGTTGCTCCGGATGAGCGCAAGATCGGGATTATAGTGATTACCGGAGATAAAGGGATGGCCGGCGCCTACAATCACAATGCAATTAAGAAGGCGGAGGAGCTTATGAGCGGCCCTGGTCAGTACAGGCTGCTTGTGCTCGGTATGGTCGGCCGCATGTATTTTGCCAAGAAAAATGTGCAGATGGATGAAAGCTATCCCTATACGGTGCAAAAGCCGACGCTGCATCAGGCCAGAGTGCTTGCGGAGCGAATGCTTGACGATTTTTCTGACGGCACCTTTGACGAGGTTCATATTGTCTTTTCCGAGCTTTCCAATGCGGTGACCGTGGAAACACGGGCAGACCAGATACTTCCGCTGAAAAAATCGCACTTTGATATGAGTAAGATACCGGTAGACTTATATCACGAGGAGATCGCCATGCGGCCGAGCCCCGAGATCGTATTAAGCCATGTCATCCCCAATTATCTGACCGGTCTTATATACGGCGCGCTGGTGGAGTCTTATGCCAGTGAAAATAATGCGCGCATGATGGCTATGGAAGCGTCGACCAATAATGCAAAGGATATGCTGCGGGAGCTTGGGATCGCCTATAACCGGGCCAGACAGGCGGCGATTACCCAGGAAATCACGGAAGTTATTGGCGGAGCCAAAGCTCAAAAAAGGAAGTGATTAGATTGAGAAAAGGTAAGATTGTACAGGTCATGGGCCCCGTTGTGGACGTGGTCTTTGAAAACGATGACCTGCCATATATTAAAGATGCCCTTGAGGTAGATAACGGCGGCAAGCGCTGCGTGATGGAGGTTGCTCAGCATCTTGGCAACAATACGGTGCGCTGCATCATGCTGTCAGCCAGCGAGGGCCTTTGCCGGGATATGGAAGTTTTGGCGCCGGGCGGCGGTATTGCCGTACCTGTGGGCGATAAAACGCTCGGACGTCTGTTTAATGTTCTCGGCGAAACGATCGATAAAGGCGAGAGCCTTCATGATGAGAAGCATTGGGTGATTCACAGAGACCCGCCTTCTTTTGAAGATCAGAGTCCGGTTGTGGAGATTCTTGAAACCGGAATCAAAGTTATCGACCTGCTGGCGCCCTATTCCAAGGGCGGAAAGATCGGTCTGTTCGGCGGCGCGGGTGTTGGAAAGACCGTGCTTATTCAGGAGCTTATTCAGAATATCGCCACAGAGCACGGCGGCTATTCGATCTTTACCGGCGTCGGCGAGCGTTCCCGTGAGGGTAACGACCTTTGGACAGAGATGAAGGAGTCCGGCGTATTAAGTAAGACGGCCCTTGTGTTCGGACAGATGAATGAGCCGCCCGGAGCCCGTATGCGTGTGGCAGAGACCGGTCTTACAATGGCAGACTATTTCCGTGATGTGGAGCATCAGGATGTATTGCTGTTTATTGATAATATTTTCCGTTTTGTCCAGGCCGGCTCGGAGGTATCCGCGCTCCTTGGCCGTATGCCTTCAGCCGTAGGCTATCAGCCCACACTGGCAACGGAGATGGGCGAGCTTCAGGAACGTATTGCATCGACGAAATCCGGTTCAGTCACAAGTGTTCAGGCTGTTTATGTGCCCGCCGATGACCTGACAGACCCGGCGCCGGCAACAACCTTTGCGCATCTGGATGCAACGACCGTACTTTCAAGAAAGATCGTGGAGCAGGGTATTTATCCGGCGGTCGATCCGCTGGAATCCACTTCCCGTATTCTTGAAGCGGATGTTGTGGGCGAGGAGCATTACAAAACAGCCCGTCAGGTACAGGAAATTTTGCAGAAGTACAAAGAGCTCCAGGATATTATCGCCATTCTTGGTATGGAAGAGCTTTCCGAGGAGGATAAAAATACCGTTTACCGTGCAAGAAAAATCCAGAAGTTTTTATCTCAGCCGTTCCATGTGGCTGAAAACTTTACAGGTGTTGCCGGCAAATATGTACCTTTAAAGGAGACGATCCGCGGCTTTAAGATGATCATCTCTGGAGAGATGGACAAGTATCCTGAAAATGCCTTTTTCAATGTCGGAACGATCGATGACGTGATTGAAAAGGCAAAGACTATGGAGGAAGCGTAGCGGCCGGTTAGGAGGTAGGATTGATGAACTCATTTTCGTTGGACATACTTGCCAGTGATAAGAAATTTTACAGCGGGCGCGCCACGATGATCGTCCTGCCTGCGCCGGATGGCGCGGTAGCTGTGCTGGCCCACCATGAGAACATGCTTATCGCCGTTGTCCCCGGAACTGTGGAATTTGTCACAGTGGATGGGGAACGCCGTCAGTGCGTTGTAAGCAGCGGTTTTGCAGAGGTGATGAACAACCGTGTAAGACTTATGGTGCTGACCGCCGAGCGGCCGGAGGACATCGATGTCGTCCGGGCACAGGAGGCGCAGGAACGCGCCAGAGAGCAGCTCCGCCAGAAAAAGAGTATTCAGGAATATTATATCAATAAAATGGCTCTGGCGCGGGCAATGTCAAGACTCAGCGCCGTAAGCAAGCTGAAGGATAAATAGCAGACCGGACAGGCTTCGGTAAAACGATGCTTCTGTCCGGATCACTGTAAAAAGAAAAAGCTGACCTTTGATAACGGAAAAGGTCAGCTTTTTCTTTTTTAAAGATTTTTATTGGCTGTGGCGAGCATCAGCTTGATCCGGTTGACCTGGTTGACTTCACTGGCGCCGGGATCATAATCAATAGCCACAATATTGGCTTCAGGATGCTGGCGGCGCAGCTCTTTGATCACGCCTTTGCCGACAATATGGTTGGGCAGGCAGCCAAAGGGCTGGGTACATACGATATTGGGAGCGCCCTGATGGATCAGCTCGATCATTTCACCGGTTAAGAACCATCCTTCGCCGGTCTGATTGCCGAGGGATACGATCGGTTTGGCATATTCAGCCAGCTCCGAGATCACCGCCTGCTCGCAGAAGTGGCGGCTGGCCCGAAGCTCAAGGCGAGCAGTCTTTCGGATCGCTTCCAAAAACTTAATACCGAGGTTGCAGATAAGCGCCGCCTTTTTCGATTTCCCGAGAAAATCGCGCTTAAAGTTGGCATTGTAAAAGCTGTAAAGGAAGAAGTCCAGCAGGTCCGGCATAACCGCTTCAGCCCCCTCCGACTCCAGCAGGTCCACAAGGTAGTTGTTGGCGGAAGGCGAGAATTTTACAAGGATTTCTCCAACAATACCGACACGGGGCTTCTTTAAGCTCTCATCGATGGGAAGCGCGTCAAAATCACGGATGATGCCCTGGATGTTCTTTTTAAAGCTGCTTTTGCGCTTGCCTGTAAGCGATGCGATACACCGCTTGGCCCATTTTTCGTGAAGCCTGTTGGCGCTTCCGGGGACGAGCTCATACGGGCGCATCCGGTAAAGTACACGCATAAATACATCGCCGTAGACGATCGCTTCGATAGCTGCCTTAAGCATCGGCAGCGTATATTTAAAGCCCGGGTTTTTCTCAATGCCCTGAGCGCTCAGGGCAACGACAGGAATCTGATGCATTCCGGCATTTTGCAGCGCTCTGCGGATGAAGCCCACATAGTTGGTTGCGCGGCAGCCGCCGCCGGTCTGGGACATGGCCACGGCGACTTTGTTCAGATTATATTTACCTGAGAGCAGCGCCTTCATGATCTGTCCCACAACACAGATGGATGGGTAGCAGGCATCATTGTTGACATATTTTAAGCCGATGTCGATGGCCTCGCGGTCACAGTCGGGAAGCAGTTCAATGTGCAGTCCGTGTGCATTTAAGGCCGGCGCGAGCAATTCAAAATGAATTGGTGACATATTTGGCACAAGGATCGTATAATCCCTGGACATTTCTTTTGTAAACAGAACACGGTCATGGGCCGCAGAAACGGCATGTCCCCTGATATTTTTCTGCTCACGCATACGGATGGCGGCGATGAGCGAGCGGATACGGATACGGGCGGCGCCGAGATTGCTGACCTCGTCGATCTTTAAGCAGGTATACAGCCGTCCGGAACCGGTGAGAATATCGCGGACCTGATCGGTTGTTACGGCATCCAGACCGCAGCCGAAGGAGTTTAGCTGGATCAGCTCCAGATTATTCTGGGTTTTGACAAACTGAGCTGCCGCGTAAAGCCGGGAATGATACATCCACTGGTCTGAGACGATCAGCGGGCGCTCCGGCTGTCCAAGATGGGACACACTGTCCTCTGTGAGCACGGCAATACCATAGGAGGTGATCAGCTCCGGAATGCCGTGATTAATCTCGCCGTCGATATGATAAGGGCGTCCGGCCAGGACGATACCTTTCATATGGTGTTCGCGGATATAGGCCAGTGTTTCCTCGCCTTTATCCCGCATATCCTGCCGTGCGCTTTCAAGCTCATCCCATGCTTTCTGCGCGGCAAGATTGATCTCGCTGTCCGGAATATTAAAGGCCGGCCCAAGCTCCTGGATCAGCCGTTCCTTTAACCGCTCCAGATTATCCAGAGGCAGGAACGGATTCATAAAGCGGATATTTTCATCCCGAAGCTCCTCCACGTTGTTTTTAATATTTTCCGAGTAGGAGGTGACAATGGGGCAGTTGTAGTGATTGTTTGAGCCTGCGACCTCATTGCGCTCGTAGGGAATACTCGGATAGAAAATAAAACGGATACCCTGCTTTAAAAGCCACATTACATGGCCGTGGACAAGCTTGGCCGGATAGCATACCGATTCACTGGGGATCGATTCAATACCAAGCGAATAAATCTTAGCTGAGGAGGGCGGCGAGAGAATTACTCTGTAACCAAGCTCATTAAAGAAGGTAAACCAGAACGGGTAGTTCTCATATTGGTTTAAAACTCTTGGAATACCGACGGTGCCCCGGTAAGCCTTATCCGCATCCAGCGGTGTATAGGAAAAGAGCCGTTTCAGCTTGTATGCGAAAAGGTTGGGAACATCGCTGTTTTTCTTCTCACGTCCAAGTCCGACCTCACAGCGGTTGCCGGTGATGAACTGACGTCCGCCGGAAAAACGGTTGATCGTCAGATGGCAGTTGTTGGTACAGCCCTTGCACCGTGCCATGGAAGTCGTATATTTTAAGTTAATGATCTTATCCAGTGAAAGCATGGTCGATTCGCTGCCGTCATAGCGCTCTCTGGCAATCAGCGCGGCTCCGAAGGCGCCCATAATGCCGGCAATATCCGGGCGTACAGCTTCACACTGGGAAATCCGCTCAAAGCTGCGCAGTACGGCATCATTATAAAATGTACCGCCCTGAACAACGATCTTGTTTCCGAGGTCCTTGGGGTCGGTCAGCTTAATTACCTTTAACAGGGCATTTTTGATGACAGAGTAGGCAAGACCGGCAGAAATATCGCCCACCTCGGCGCCTTCCTTCTGGGCCTGCTTAACGTTGGAGTTCATAAACACAGTACAGCGGGAGCCGAGATCGACCGGGTTTTTCGCAAACAAAGCGACCTTGGCGAAATCGGCCACTTCATAATTTAAGGAGTGGGCGAAGGTTTCGATAAAGGAGCCGCAGCCGGAGGAGCATGCTTCGTTTAAAAGAACGCTGTCAACGGTGTTGTTTTTTATCTTAATGCACTTCATATCCTGTCCGCCAATATCGAGAATACAGTCCACATCCGGCTCGAAAAAGGCGGCGGCATAGTAGTGGGCGACGGTTTCTACTTCGCCCTCATCCAGCATAAGCGCAGCCTTAATAAGCGCTTCGCCATAACCGGTGGAGCAGGAATTGACAATGCGCGCGCTGTCGGGAAGCTGCTGTGTGATCTCTGTAATGGCCTGGATCGTTGTTTTAAGCGGGCTGCCGTTATTGCTGCTGTAAAACGAGTAGAGCAAGGTGCCGTCCTCGCCGATGACAGCGACCTTTGTGGTGGTGGAGCCTGCATCAATGCCGAGGAAGCAGTCGCCCTCGTAATCCGCGAGATTCCCCTTCTTTACAGTATGTACGCTGTGCTTTTTGATAAACGCGTCATATTCCGCCTGGTTCTCAAAAAGCGGCTGCATCCGTGTTGTCTCCGCTTCAATTTTAATATCCGAGGACAGAAGCCGGATCAAAGCCTCGATGTCTGTGTGGGAGTCCTCCTTAAAATTGAGGGCTGCACCGATGGCTGCAAATAAATGGGAATTTTCCGGAGCGATGATTTGCGGCCCGGAAAGCTTCAATGTGCGGATAAAGCACTGACGAAGCTCGGATAAAAAGTGGAGCGGCCCGCCTAAGAATGCAACGTTGCCGCGGATGGGCTTGCCGCAGGCCAGACCACTGATCGTCTGATTGACGACGGCCTGAAAAATGGAAACAGAAAGGTCTTCCTTTGTAGCGCCTTCATTGATGAGCGGCTGAATGTCCGACTTGGCGAACACACCGCAGCGGGCGGCAATCGGATAGACGGCCTTGTAATTTTTGGCGTATTCGTTTAAGCCCTGGGCGTCGGTCTGCAAAAGGGAGGCCATCTGGTCGATAAAGGAACCGGTGCCTCCGGCACAGATACCGTTCATACGCTGCTCGATATTGCCGCCGGAAAAATAAATAATCTTCGCATCTTCACCGCCGAGCTCAATGGCCACATCGGTCTGAGGGGCAAAAAGCTGGAGTGCCGTAGATACGGAGATCACCTCCTGAACAAATGGGATATTTACAGCTTTCGATAAAGCCATACCGCCGGACCCGGTGATCATCGGGTAGACCTCCATCGGGCCAAGCGCATCAAATGCCTGCTTTATAAGCGCCAGCAGCGTTTCCCGGATATTGGCGAAATGACGCTCATATTCAGAAAAGAGCACATTTTTCTGCTCATCTAAAAAGGCAACCTTGACAGTGGTGGAGCCAATGTCAATGCCTAAGCTAATCTTTTGATTCATAATGTAATTTGCGGAAGCTTCCGCAAAAACCTCCTAACTATATGACAATATATGGTGCTGCCGCCTTATGCGCGGCATACCGATTTCACAGCGGCCGCACCGGATAAACCGGAAGCTGCCGCCCTTAAGGGCTCTGCCGCATGGCTGCGACAGGGGGCACGTTTTGCCGAATTTATTATACGATATAGGTTTCAAAAAAACAATGGATAAATTATGAAAATAAAATAAAAATCCCTTTTAAATAGGTAAAGACCAGGCAGAATATGCATATATTGATGAGGAGAAGAGGAATGCATCCGCAGCTATGAAGGCTTTGGATGCACCAGGAGACAGGAGCTGCTATGAATTATTATGAGCATATGTGTGAGGGAATCAGCCATACAATCCGGCCGGGAGATACACTTTACCGCCTGAGCCGTCTGTACGGCGTGCCGCTGGAAAAAATCATGGATGCCAATCCGGATGTGAATATTTATCATCTGGATATTGGAAGTATCGTATGTATTCCCATGGCCCCGGCGCCCCCAAATGTCCGTGTCTATCCGTCCGGCGCAGGCACGGACTGGACGATGGTTATGCCTTATACGGTCAGAACTGGAGAGAGCATCGGCCATATTCTTAAAACGTTTCATATGGATTTTGATACGTTTGCTTCGATGAACCCAAAGCTGATGCCGCGTCCGCCAAAGGCCGGAGAAACCGTTTATGTCAGATGCCGCCGGGAAATTTTAAATGAAGGGGCGCAGAAAGAGACGAACGGGGCAAAGGAAAGCTGATACGGGCACATCAAAGCAAAGACAGTGCAAAAACAGGCTGGGTGTTTGGCCGGGGGCTTTGGCCTGCGCATTTATCGCGCAGGCCGTAAAATGGTGGTCCGGGGTGCCAAAATCCTGCTGCCAAAGGCCATTTTAAATCGGTGCAGGTGGTTGACAAGGGTATAGGGGTAATCTATAATTAGTAATATGTTTGTGGCAAAGAACACATGAAAGAGAGGAATTATATATTTATGTTGGACAAGCTTGAACGGAAGTTTGGCAGATATGCGGTCAAAAATCTGATGATCTATATTATTGTCTTATATGCCATTGGATTTTTCCTGAGCCTGACGATGCCGGAAGTCTATATTGCCTATTTTTGTCTGGACGCGGAACGTATTCTCCACGGAGAGGTATGGCGGATTTTTACTTTTCTGCTCAATGCTCCCAGTACAAATCCGATTTTTATTATTTTTTCACTGTATTTTTACTATATTCTCGGAAGTACTCTGGAACGGGCCTGGGGGGCATTCCGGTTTAATTTGTATTATCTGACCGGCGTGCTCGGAACAGTGCTGGCGGCAATTATCGCCTATCTGATCACAGGACTGTCCGGCCCTTTTGAATTTTACATGGACACCTATTATATCAATATATCGCTGTTTTTGGCCTTTGCCACAGTACTGCCGGATATGCAGGTTCTTTTTATGTTCCTGATTCCAATCCGGATGAAGTGGCTGGCATTGCTGGATGTGGCGTTTTTGGTGTACTCCTTTGTAATCAGCGGATGGGGCATGCGCGTGGCTATCCTCGTAGCGCTTTTGAATTTTTTGGGCTATTTTCTTGGGTTTATGCGCCGCAGAGGGGCATCGCCGGGACAAATTCATCGCAAGTATGTTTATAAGAAAGCGGCGGCTGCCGGTGCGGCAAAGTCTCCCGGAGGCGCTCACGGCGGCGGACGTTATCCCGGCGGCGCGCATCACCGGTGCGCTGTATGCGGGCGTACCGAACTGGACGACCCGAACCTGGAGTTTCGCTACTGTTCAAAATGTAACGGCAATTATGAGTACTGCCAGGATCATTTATTTACGCATACCCATGTCAAATAATGCGGATGACGCGGGTGCTTTGTACCGGATGCATAAGAGAGGTTTTTAAACAATGAACATTAATAAACTGATTAAGGACTTGAAAAATGGAAATAATCCAGAAGAACAGTTAGGTGTGTACAGCCAGCTTTTGCTGTATTCCTATCTGCGGCTGACCTACGGGAGATTTGCCCTGAATTTTACAGAAAAGTATGATCTTTTGTCGGAGGATGGCGGCAGCCTTGTAAGCGAGGTGTTTGCGGATGTGCTGGCGCTGGCGCGGACGCTTGGCGGCGGTGCGGCGCCGGATGTGCCGGAGGCGGTCAGGACACTTGAGGGCGTGCGCAAAAGGGTGATCGATGCCCTTGAGGATATGGAGGACTATCTGAATTATTTTCAGGTGTATGAGCATGCGCTCAACCGTCAGTCCTACAAGTTTGCCGACGGTCTTACGGTTTCGGATACTGAGAAGCTGACCGGCCGTCTGATGGGCTATATTACCGAAAAAAATGATGCACAGCAGATCAACGGCCGCATCCAGGCGGTTTTGGCAGAGCTTCCGGTGCGTATGACCAACACAAAGTTTTTTGAACTGCTTGAACGGGGATGCCTGTGCTTTGCAGGTGCGCGCAATGATATGGCGGATGACTTTTTTTTGCGTATGGATGCGCTGGCAGCTGTGCCAAAGCTTGAGAGCCTTAATGCTTCCTGGTCTGAGCTTTATGCGATGGCACAGGATTTTGAACGGGTTATTCCAGAAGAACTGACAAAGGATGAATGCCGGGAGCTTGAGACAAAGCTGACGCCGACGGCACAGATGGTTGCCGCCAATATCAGTGATTTTGTCGACCTTCTGGAGCTGATCAATGAACTGTATATACTCGTAATCGATACGCCTTATGCGACCCGTATGCCGGAGGAATGTACAAAGCTTTCGGCGATCTTAAAAGCGTATATCAAGGCGGTTGACAGCGGCGATTTCCTTGATATTGACGCGGATATTCTCGGCGGGCTGGAACAGACGGTTAAAGATCAGGAGAAATATCTTGGGGAGCATATGTTTATGGAGGATGCTCTTGAGATGGTCTGCGAAAAATATACAGATGCGATCGACGGCATGATGCTTGGCGGTATTTTTAAGACGCTTACCGTATCCAAACGCCTGTTTATACCTTCTTCAAGAGAGGATATTTCCAGAATCGAGCCTTATTATACAGTGGAACGGGATGCGCTGCTGCCGCGTATTAAAAAACTGGAGGAGACCTATACCCGGTCCTTTAAAGGCTGCGGTCAGGCGATGAAGCGCTGTATGATTTCCAGAACGCTGGATTTTATGCCGGTTCCCTTAGACAGCCTGGCGGCGGTGGAGGCGTTTATATCCGGAAGCCTCGAGGGCTGTACGGAGTATTATGAGCGGGCGGCATCGGAAGCTGTGCTCAATGATCTGATGAAAGCGAAAGTAATTTAGACAGCCGTTTCGTTTGAATGAGTGGCGTAAAAGCGGCGTAAATCTGACCAGGGAAGTGATGGCGCATGGTTTCATGGCTGCGTCCATTGTATATGGATGAGCAGATCAAAGAAAAACCGGCGGTGATCCGTTACCGCTTTAAGTTTAAAAAATATCCGGGAAACTATTATTATATTATTCTGCCGGATGGGCAGGATATGCCGGAGATCATCCGCGCGGCCTATTTAAAGCAGCCATGGTATAAAAATACAGACTATGCGGTGGTCGGCGTGGCCCGGGAAAAGGCCTCGGCTCTTAAGCTGTTTTGCCGGATGGCGGAGGATGCCTACCGCGCTACCGGCGGTGTGAATATCCGCGGCTATTTGCGTGGCAGGGGTGTTCGCTAAAGAAATTTGGAAGGAGCAGATGCATGGTACATATGATTTTGCTGATCTTAAAAATCCTTGGCATTGCCATTGCCGTGATCGTTGGCCTTGTGCTCCTTTGCATCTGCATTGTGCTGTTTGTTCCGGTACGGTACCGGGCAAAGGGGGAATATGATACGCAATTTTGCGCAGAAGGCCATATCTGGTGGCTTTGCCATCTGGTCAGCATCCGTGTCCGTTATCCCTGCGGGGATGCGATGCGGCCGCAGATGGTCGTCCGTATTTTCGGGTATCGTTTTTTTGACAGTGAAAGGAATGAAAAAAAATCTTCCGATCATACTAAAGCTAAGCAAAAAGACCGGACCCGGCAGACATCCGGAACACCGGAGAGCTCCGGCAGGGCAAAGCCAGGGCCGGAGACCGTTAAGGAGCCGGCTGCAGAGCGGACGGCGGACACTGCCAAAGGGCCGGCTGCAGAGCGGATGCTGGACGCCGTTAAAGAACCGGATGCGCAAAAGGATGCCGTAAAATCAGAGTATGCGCCGGTATCTGACAGCCGGGAAGAAGGGCAGCAGGACATTGGCCGCCGGGATCGGGCCGGCGGATTTTGGAGTAAGGCTGGCGGAAAGGCTGCCCGGCTTTGGCGTAAGGCTGTCAGCATGGCTGCCCGGATTAAGGCAGCAGTGCTTACGCTTTTTGAAAAGCTCCGGGGTACCGGCACAAAGGCGGACCGTATCGCGCAGCGCCTGAATATGCTGAAGGCTAAAAAGGATGCGGTGCTTACCGTGCTGTTTGATGAGAAGAACAGGCCGGCATTTTTAAAGCTTAAAGCGGTTTTACTGAAGGTGCTCAGGCATTTAAAGCCGTTAAAGCTGTCGGCGGCTGTGCGGTTCGGGTTTGACGACCCGGCATCCACAGGCTATACACTTGGCGTGCTGAGCCTGTTATATCCGGTATTTGAGGAGCATGTACAGCTGTATCCGGATTTTGAACAGACAATTTTTGAAGGCTGGTTCAAGGTGGCCGGACGTATCCGGGCCAGCGTGTTTTTAACAGCCGCATGCCGTCTGATCCTGGATAAAAATATCCGCAGGGTTATCCTTGCTTTAAAAAATATATGATTTGCAATCGTGTTGGAGGTATCAAAATGGCAGAAAAAGTAAGTAAATTTCAGTCTACTGTCGAATCTCTGTTCAAAGGGATGGACAGCTTTATATCCGCGAAAACCGTTGTCGGTGATGTGGTGACCGTCAATGATACGATTATTGTTCCGCTGGTCGATGTTTCCTTTGGCGTTGCAGCAGGGGCCTGGGAAAAGACGGATAAAAACAGTGCCGGAGGCGGTATGGGCGGCAAGGTCAAGCCTTCGGCGGTGCTTGTCATCTCAAACGGGGTGACGAAGATGATCCCTGTCAATCAGCCTCAGGATGCAGTTTCCAAGATCATTGACCTTGTTCCTGAGATCGTAAATAAATTCACTTCCGGCAAAGATAAGCAGGAGATGGACCCGCAGGTGAAAAAAGCAGTGGATGATGCCATTGGCCGGGATGACGGCGAAAAAGAAACGAAGGAATAACGGTTTAGACAGCATACAAAGACAGCTGCACGCATAATCTGTGATAAGAGCGCTCTTTTTGGGGGATGACATGAAAAGACTGATTGGTTTTGTGTTATTCTGGATCGCGGTCGGTATGACGCTGATGCTTTTAATGAAATTCAGTCTTCTGAGTTTATGCGTGCTGATATTCTTTCTTGTGCTTGGATATAATATGTTTAATTGTTGATACAGGAGGATAAAGTAATGAATATTGATAAGTTTGAGATGGACACAGCGCCTTTTGAGAAAACACTGACTTTGCGGCTTCCGTCCACAGCGATGATGGACGAGGAGGCAGCGGCAGCTCTCGGCGAGTGGAACAGTCCGCTGATTTATGCGGAGCACGACAAACATCGTTTTTATTATGATATTACCGGGCGCGTGCCGCTGCGCAGCCAGCTGAACAAAATTATGACAAAAAAGGAGGCAATCGCCTTATTTGCTTCCGTAGCCGATGCGCTGCTGTATGGCATGGAAAAGCATATCAACCCGAAATTTATCTTGCTGGATTCCGATCTTGTCTATGTTTCTGAGGAGACCGGAAGCCTGAGATTTATCTGCGTGCCGGCGGTCAACCACGGACTGTCTGTGAAGCCGCTGCGCAGCTATATCCGGGAGCTGCTTGTAAATATGCAGTATGATTCCCATGAAAATCTGGAATATATCGGAAAGATCATCAACTACATTAATCAGAATAAAAGACTCAATCCGGCAGATTTTATTGACTATCTGGATGCCCTGGATCAGGAGGACGCTGAAGGGGCGGCTGCCGCTCATTACCAGGAACCAAATGAAGCCGCTTTTGCACCGGACAAAGCTCAGCCGGATATGATTCCGCTGGAGTCGCTGACAAAGAGCACACATGAGCCGGATCAGGATGTCCTTTCCCAGGAAGCTTTTGGACCTGAGGCAGACCGGGAGCCGGAAGGCGACTTAAATATTCCGGAAATCCGTCTGGATGAAGAACCGGCGCCAAAAGGCGCAGAGACCTATGAGTCTGTGTCCGACCCGTATCTGATCCGTAAAAAGACCGGAGAAAAGGTTGTGATCAATAAAGACGAGTTTAAAATCGGCAAGATTCCGGGAATGGCCGATTATCTGCTGACGGACAATCCGGCGGTCAGCCGTATGCATGCCATTATACATAAAATCGACGGCGCCTATTATATTTGTGATAACTATTCCACAAATGCGACATTTTTAAACGGCGAGCAGCTTGAGGCCGGGAAAAATTATATTTTACTGAACGGCGTGCGCATCAGCTTCGCCAATGACGAATTTACTTACTACGCGGATTAAGCGCAGAAAATAAAAACATGTGTCATTATTAAAACAACAGCGGGGGTGTCTTGGATGCTCCCGCTTTTAATTTACTGTGAAGGTGCGGACGGAAAAGGGCCGAATAAGCGACATCCTCTATTTCGCCGCAGTGCGGTTTTAGGCAGAGCTTTTTGTTGCACAGGAACGCGGCTTCCCATGCAATAAAAAAGAAGCTGACACATACATGCCAGCTTCAAACGCTCAACGCTAATTCAGGGAGCTTAGGCTCTTTCAACTAAACCGGATCTTAAGCAGGATGTACAAACATACATCTTCTTAGTCGCACCGTTTACGTTTACTTTAACCTTCTTGATATTGGATTTCCACATTTTGTTATTTCTTCTATGGGAGTGAGACACCTGGATACCAAAGTGAGCTCCTTTATCACAGATTGCACATTTAGCCATTGAAAGCACCTCCTTGAGTGATATTAGCCTCTGTGGGCCTACAACGATACCATTTTAACAGAAAGGGTTTATAAATGCAAGGGAAAAACAGGAGAAAATTTGAAAATTATTGCAAAATATCATTTTCTTTTTGATAAAAAACGGTTATAATACATTATATATGCAAATCCGTCAGGCGTCAGAGCCTGATTTTTCGTGATGGCTCCGGACAGGTGACCGGGCTGCTGCGGTTTTTGCAGTGAATGAAACAGTACGAATAAAATTGGAGGTATATTTATGAAGGGTCGAGTAGTTACAGATATGGGTCAGATTAATGTTGATCTGGACGTCATTGCAAAATATGCCGGCCTTGCGGCCATTGAATGCTTTGGCATTGTCGGAATGGCTGTGGTCAGCATGAAGGACGGCCTGACAAAGCTTTTAAAGCGCGACAGCCTTGCCAAAGGTGTGGATGTGACCATTGAGGACAATGTGCTTCATATAAATTTCCATATTATTGTTGCCTATGGCGTCAGCATTGCCACCGTTGCCGATAACCTGATGAGCAATGTGCGCTACAAAGTCGAAGAGTTCACAGGCATTAAAGTCGGTACCGTCAACGTCTTTGTTGAAGGTGTACGGGTGATTGATTAATTACGTTTTTAAGGAGGAATCTTAAAGTGGCTATAAAAACCATCGATGCCGGTATGCTTCAGAAGATGTTTTTGTCCGGCGCTCGCAGAATCGAAGGGAAAAAGGAGTGGATCAACGAGCTGAACGTTTTTCCTGTGCCGGACGGTGATACGGGCACAAATATGACATTGACGATCATGGCGGCGGCTAAGGAAGTCGGGCAGATTACAGAGCCTACGATGGAGAATCTTGCAAAGGCGATTTCCATGGGAGCACTCAGAGGCGCCAGAGGTAACTCCGGCGTCATTTTATCCCAGCTGTTCAGGGGATTTACAAAGGAGATCAAAGAATATGATGAGATCAATATGTCCATCATGGCGGATGCCTTTGCCCGGGCGACAGAGACGGCCTATAAGGCAGTAATGAAGCCGAAGGAAGGGACGATCCTGACAGTGGCCCGCGGTATGGCGGAAAAGATCGAGGAGATCGCTATTGACTGTGACGATCTTGAAGAAGGCCTGAAAGCAGTTCTTGAACACGGAGATTATGTGCTGTCCCAGACACCGGAGCTTCTGCCGGTGCTTAAGCAGGCCGGAGTGGTCGATTCCGGCGGACAGGGCCTGATGGAAGTATTAAAGGGCGCCTATGACGGCATGATCGGTAAGGAGACTGCGGCCGATTTTATGACAGAGCAGGCGCTGTCCGGAAGAAGTGCGGCCGGTACAGGGGCGGCATCGGAGCATATCGATACCGCAGATATTAAGTTCGGCTACTGCACAGAGTTTATTGTGATGCTTGAAAAGCATTTCGACGAGCAGACAGAGCATGAATTTAAAGAATATCTTTCCTCGATCGGCGACTCGATCGTATGTGTGTGGCTTGACGATATTGTCAAGGTTCATGTACATACCAATGATCCGGGTCTGGCGATTCAGAAGGGCTTAAGCTATGGCTCGCTGACCAGCATGAAGATTGATAACATGCGTGAAGAACATCACGAGAAGGTGATCAAAGATGCACAGAAGGTTGCGGCCCTGCAGCTTGAAGAGGAGCGCGAAAAAGAGGCGCAAAAAGCGGCAGGCCCCCGCAAGGCGGCCGGCTTTATCAGCGTTTCTGTGGGTCAGGGTATGAATGAGATATTTAAAGGCCTTGCCGTGGATTATATTATTGAAGGCGGACTGACGATGAACCCGAGCACAGAGGATATGCTTAATGCCATCGATCATGTCAATGCCGATACGATTTATATTTTCCCAAATAACAAAAATATCATCCTTGCAGCACAGCAGGCAAAGTCGCTGACAAAGGATAAAGAGATCGTTGTGATCCCTACAAAGACAGTGCCTCAGGGCATTACAGCGATGATTAATTATGTGCCGGATCAGTCCGCTGAGGAGAATGTCCGGCGTATGACTGAAGAAATGGAAGCCGTGCGCTCCGGCCAGGTGACCTATGCTGTCCGCGATACAGTGATCGATGACAAGCAGATTTGTGAAGGTGACATTATGGGTATCGGAGATGCCGGTATTATGGCTGTGGGTAAGGATATTGCCGAGACGACCCGGGAGCTGATCTGCGCGATGGCTGAGGATGCCGACGGCGAGCTAATCAGCATCTACTATGGTCAGGATGTGGATGAAGCGGCAGCATCGGCGCTGGCTGAAGCCGTAGAAGCACAGTTCCCGGATTATGATGTGGAGCTTCAGTGGGGCGGTCAGCCGATCTACTACTATATTGTATCTGTGGAGTAAACGTGCAGCAGTTGGGATATGCTGAGATAAATTATGGATATTTACGGTAAAATCAGCACGCTCAAGGGCGTTGGCGAAAAGACGGAAGGGCTGTTAAACCGTCTCGGCATTTTTAGCATCGAGGATTTGTTAGAATATTATCCGCGCGGTTATGATATTTACGAAGCACCGGTATTTCCCGAGCAGGTTCAGGAAGGCGAAAAGGCGGCGGTGATCTGTACGCTCCAGGCGGCGCCGGCAGCCTTAAGGGGCAGCCGCACGCCGATGGTAACGCTGAAAATGCGGGGGCCGGGCCGGATGCTTTATATGACATGGTATCATATGCCGTATCTGAAAAACCAGCTTAAGGTCGGGGAAACCTATATTTTCCGGGGGACGGCGGTCAATAAGCATGGAAGTCTGACGATGCAGCAGCCGGAAATCTTTACGCCGGAAGATTATGAGGCCAGACGGGGCGTGATGCAGCCGGTGTATCCGCTGACAGAGGGCGTTAGCAACAAGCTGCTCACCCGCCTTATGGCGCAGGCACTCTCGGAAGCCGATCTGTCCAGAGAGTATCTGCCCCTGGCTATCCGCGGGCGGTATAAGCTGGCAGAATATAACTTTGCGCTGCGTCAGATTCATTTCCCCACAGATTATGAGACGATGCTTACAGCCCGGCGCCGCCTTGTCTTTGATGAATTTTTTGTGTTTACACTGGCACTTGCAACGATCCGGGAGCACACCGGGCAGATCAAAAATAATTATGTGATCGGCAGCGCTTCCGAGTGTGATGCACTGATACAGTCATTGCCCTATACGCTGACCCATGCTCAGCTGCGTACCTGGGAGGAAATCAGGGCCGATATGGCTTCGGACCGGGTGATGAACCGGCTGGTTCAGGGGGACGTAGGTTCGGGCAAAACCATCATAGCCGCCCTGGCGCTGCTGGCCGCGGCAAAGAGCGGCTTTCAGGGGTGCATTATGGCGCCGACGGAGGTTCTGGCGCGTCAGCACTATGAAACCTTTGAAAAGCTGCTGGCCCCTTACGGTGTAACCGTTGTACTGCTTACGGGAAGTATGACTGCCCGGGAGAAACGTCAGTGCTATGCGCGCATCGAGAGCCATGAAGCGAATATTATTGTAGGTACCCATGCGCTTATCCAGGAAAATGTCGTCTATGACAGGCTTGCCCTGGTCGTGACCGATGAGCAGCACCGCTTCGGCGTGCGGCAGAGAGAAAT
>CASFBR010000096.1 GCA_949292795.1 uncultured Eubacteriales bacterium | reverse complement strand
AGAATTCCCTGATCCACATAATACTTTGCGCCGCAGGCCGTTTCCTCCGCCGCCTGGAATAAAATCTTTACCTTACCGGGCAGTTCTTCCTTTATCTCAACAAGCATTTTGCAGGCGATAAGAAGCATGGCTGCATGGGTTTCATGGCCGCATCCATGGAACACGCCGGGATGTTCGCTGGAATAGGGAAGCCCTGTTTCCTCCTGAATGGGGAGCGCGTCAATATCTGCACGCAGCAGGATGGTTTTACCGCTTTCCGTATCGTTACCACCTTCGATCATGGCCCAGCATCCGGTATGCCCGTCATACCGGTGTACGGTAAGGCCGAGATTTTCCAGATAGCCGGCAATATAGTCGGTTGTCTCATATTCCTTCCAGGACAATTCAGCGTGCTGATGGAGCCAGCGCCTTACCTCAACCAGTTCGTTTTCCAATTCGCTGGAGCGCTTTAAAATATATTCCGTAATATTAGCTGTTCTGTTTGGGGAAATTGAAGCAGAAGTCACAGCAGTCACCCCCTGTCATCAGTGTTTTCGAGCGCGTCATTACCATATCCGGGTTGAATCCGCCATAAAAATATTCATCGCGCATACAGGAGAGCATGTATCCAAGATCCTTCATGCCAATCCGTTCATACATATCCACATAGGCGCAGCGCTTGATTGTTTGCTCAAGTATGTGGCCGTCAGTTACTTTGCTTTCTATCTCCAGAGCATCGTTGGCTGTCCAGGCCTCTTCCTGCTCATGCAGGGCCTCTGCATCATTTCTCCCGAACATTTTTGCATATTCCTTTCCCTGCTCCCTGGCAAGCTCCTGGACTACCTTTTTTGTAATTTCCATGGTCTTTTCGTGCCCGAGCTCTTTTTCAAAAGCGTCAAGGAAGGGTTTTATCATAAGGGCCTCAATTTCTCTTCGAAGCAGTACGGGTACATCATAGATTGTTTTCATTTTGTTCTCCTTTCGTCATTTGACTTAATTTTTGAATACAATTCCCCAGGTTTTGGCCTAAATCCTGCAATGGCAGGCTTCTATTGAGAATATCAAGCAAGAGCCGTGCCAATGTTTTGCCGGAGCTTGCTGCCCTGCTGCATTTCCCAGAAGCGGATGGCCTGCACAGGCTTGAGCGCGGCCGGTTTCCTGAATAATCCGGACAGGCACAGAGGAAAGCGAAACCGGCCTCAGTCCGGGCACAGCGCTCTCATTAATGATAAATTATTCTCAATAATGAGAAAACCGGATAATTCTTTATGGCGACTGAAAAAATATAAAAAATCGGGGGGTATATTCTCATATTTGATAAAAATTTCCCGCTAAAGAGAAGATATACTATGCAAACCTGCATGCGCCCGGCGGGCGGGCACACCACCAAACCATGAAAATCTGGCGGGCGCATTTGGCATCCCAGAATGCATGCCGCCTGCCGGCGGCGGGTTTTCAGAGTAAAAACAGAGCATGTCTTTACATTGACAGATTGGCATGATTCTTGCTCTAAATCTTAGTATCCCCAGGGCTTTTGGCCGCAATAAAACGTTGAGAAAGAAGGTGCTTCTATGAATACAGAATATTTCAGCCAGGCAAATGGCCTGATTATGTGGTTAGCCTGTATTACGCCCGTGGTTATCGTGATGCTGGAATGTATTATTTTCTATAGGAAGAGTCGTAAACTGGCTGAAGAAATGAAAATTGATCCGAAGCTTATTAACGTATCCATAAGATCCTCGGCTATTTCAGCGATAGGCCCATGCGTCGTTGTGATCGCCACGGTTCTTGCCCTGATCAATTATGTGGGTACTCCGCTGGCGTGGATGAGAAATTCTATTATTGGAAACGCCCAGGAGGAGCTCATGGCAGCCAATTTCGCGGCTGAGGGCATGGGAATCAATTTGAATGAAAGCCTCGCAAACGGCACATTGAATCTTGAATTTTTGTCGACTGCGGCCTTTGTAATGGCTGCGGGAATGTGCGGGTACTGCATTACCTCCGCTCTTTTTTCGGATAAGGTAGCTTTGATTGGCGAAAAATTTTCCGGGGGCAACGCGGCGCTGCTTCCTGTGCTTACCCTGGGAGCTGTTGTGGGAGGCATGTCGAATATCGTCGTCGGGCAGGCGGTTCCGTTAAGCGTAAATTCAATTGGCGCTGTTGTCGGGGCGGCGGTTATGGCGGTTTTACAGCTCATCGCGGCGAAAAAGCCGGATGTTATCTGGCTTAAAGAATGGGCAATTACCATCAGTATGTTTACCGGAATGCTGGCCGCCTACGCGGGGAGCATCATGTGAGGAAAGGAGATACCCGGCGATGAATGAAGAAAAATACACTTCTTTTCACAATCAGTATATGCCCAATATTATCAAATGGGGGAGGATATTAAACCTTCTTATGGTTCCGGCTATGTTCCTCCCTGTGCTGTTTATTTTGATTTTCTTTGACGTTGATCCGAATATGGCTGGAGCAATCAGCGGCTCTATCGCTTATATATCCTTCAGCCTTCCCTACTACTTTACGGAACTAATTGCCCTTGGACCGATCCTGCATGTGCCGGGCACGTATATTGCATTTATCGCAGGCAACAGCCGAAATATCTGCGCGGTAGCCACCTCGTCGGCGCTTGATGTAACAAACGCACAAACCGGAACGCCGGAAGCGACAATTATGGCTACAATAGCCACCGCGGTATCTGTGATTATGAAATTTGTTATCGTACTTGTAATCGCTCTTACAGGGAGCTATATTCTGTCCGTCGTCCCGCAGGAAGTAATTACCTGCTTAACCTACCTTCTTCCCTCCTTATTTGGCGCAATGTGGATGCAGTGGGCCATCACGGATGTCAAGCTTGGAGGCATCCTGCTTGTGATTGCGCTTGCCGTCAATTTCGGCTACCGGCAGGGAATCTTTTCGTTCCTACCTGCCGGAGGAGAATACATGCCGGTGCTGATTTGCGTTATTGTAGGCTACCTGATTGCAAAATTAATGTACGGGAAAAAATTGCAGGACGGCACCTCTTCTGAGGCATAAATCAATCGGATTGATGCGTTCAGGGAAACTGCCGTTAGCGGGCAAAGGGATACCCGCGTGTCCCCTTGCCCGCTAATGGTATATAAGGCCAACGTTTCAAAGATTATACCGGCTGAGCTTCCTGTAAAGGGTGGCCTGGCTGATTCCGAGCTCCTTTGCGATCTGCAGCTTATCATCCGCAGAGGCCTTATTTTTGAGATATGCCGAAAGAATGGATTTCTCGTAATTTTGCATAAGCTCACTGAGAGATAATTTTGTACTGGGTACAAGCGGATTTCTTGTCAAAATATGGGCGGGAAGATCCCCGGCTGTGATTAATTCACCTTCTGCAATATTCACTAAAAATTCGATCAGATTTTTAAGCTCCCGAATATTTCCGGGCCAGGAATATGCCATTAACAGCATCTGAGACTCATAATCAAATCCATGGATGTTTTTGTGGAGCGTGCTGTTGTAATGGCGGAGAAAATGCTGTGCCAAAATAATAATGTCGTCTTCCCGCTCCCGCAGAGGCGGCATTTCCATAGGGATGACATTCAGGCGATAATATAAATCCTGGCGAAACGTATGATTGCTCACCATTTCTTCCAGATTCCGGTTTGTAGCCGCCACGATACGAATATCGATAGGAATCGGCTTTGTCCCTCCAATCCGCTCGACCTTTCGCTCCTGCAGGACTCGCAGGAACCTGGTCTGCGCGATCATTGGAAGCTCTCCAACCTCGTCCAGAAAAAGAGTGCCATGATTTGCCAGTTCAAATTTTCCTGCGGCGCCGCCTTTTTTTGCGCCTGTAAAGCTGCCGCCTTCATATCCAAAAAGTTCGCTTTCAATCAAGTTTTCAGGAATGGCCCCGCAATTAATGGCAATCATGGGGCCATTATGCCGTCCGCTGTTGGCATGAAGAAATTTTGCCATTTCTTCCTTTCCGGTTCCACTTTCACCGGTGATTAAGACAGTCGAGTCGGATGCTGCCACACGACGGCCAAGTGCAATAAGCCTGCGCATTTTCTCGCTTTCTCCGATGAGATGATACTGGGAGGTCTGCCGGCTCACCTCGCCAAGCTGCTTGCTCATGCTGTGCACCTGCTCTACGGTTTTAAGCTGGCTGCAGATTAAGATACCGATATACTTCAAAAATTCCAGCAGGCGGTCATAATTTTCCTTGATATATTCACCCGCTTTTTCTTCAAAGGCACTAATGCCGATAATGCCGATGATCTCGCCCTGTTCTTCAAGCGGGTAGCCCATTTCGGCTTTTATTGTGCATAGATCATGTCTCTCACATTCTTTGCATACAGCATCGTTGCAGATATCTGTTACAAGTTTGGGGGTTCCTTCCCGCAATATGCTGCC
>CASFBR010000095.1 GCA_949292795.1 uncultured Eubacteriales bacterium | reverse complement strand
GGGGAATGTGTTTATTAACGGAGTGCCTCTTTATGAAAACTTTGACGCTTTAAAAAAGGTGATTGGCTATGTGCCTCAGTCCGACATTGTGTATGACAACCTGACCCTTCACGATATGCTCATGTATACGGCTAAGCTCCGGCTTCCGGCAGATACAGGAAGGCAGGACCGGGAAGCCGCGATTGGCCGGGCTCTGGATATGGTGGAACTAAGTGAAAAGGCTGGAAGTCTGATCCGGAATTTAAGCGGCGGACAGAAAAAGCGGGCCAGTATTGCGGTAGAGCTTTTGTCAGACCCGAGTCTTTTGTTTTTAGATGAGCCGGCTTCCGGCCTGGACCCGGGGACAGAGAGGAGCCTGATGGGCTCTCTGCGGAAAATGGCAGATTCAGGAAAAACCATTATCCTTGTAACCCACAGTACATTGCAGCTTGAGATTTGCGACAAGCTTGTATTTATGGGGAAAGGGGGAAAGCTGTGTTTTTACGGCCCATGCAGGGCAGCTATGGAATTTTTCCATGTTTCTGATGTGGTCGATATTTACAGTCTCCTTTCCGAACAGGCTCAGGAATGGAGCCGGCGCTTTGCCGGGATGCAGGCGACTGTGAGAAATATCCGGCCCATGGCTGCTCCCGGGGCAAGAGGCGGAAACGGCAGGCGGCATCAGCTTGGCGTTTTAAGCGCCAGATATATGAAGCTGGTCTTTAATGACCGGCAGCGGCTTTTACTGCTTTTCGTTCAGGCGCCTTTGCTGGCTGTACTGATCGCTCTTGTGGCCAATGGAAAGCAGTTTGAGCAGTATGAAATGACAAAAAGCCTGCTGTTTGCCCTATCCTGCTGCGCTTTTTGGATCGGTATGCTTAATGCGATCCAGGAGGTATGTAAAGAACAAAACATTTTAAAACGGGAGTATATGACCGGACTATCCTTAAACAGCTATATTTTATCGAAGCTACTTGTTCTTGGCGGGCTGTGCCTGATCCAAAGCGGTCTTGTTGGCGGTGTGTTTGCCCTTTTGGTAGGACTGCCGAAGCAGGGCGTATGGCTCCCGCCTCTGGCGGAAATTTTTGTGACAACGTTTCTTACAGCTTTGTCAGCCGCCGCCATGGGCCTGTTTGTTTCAGCTCTTTTTAATAATGCAGACCGGGCGATGACGGTTGCGCCGATTTTGCTGATGCCTCAGATTTTATTTTCCGGGCTGATTTTTAAGCTGTCCGGCGCTACGGAAATGATTTCATGGATTGCCGTGTGCCGCTGGAGCATGGAGGGTTACGGTACTACGGCCAATTTAAATGCTCTCCCATTAAAGCTTCAGCAGGAGGGCGTGGCCATTCCCCATGATCCGGAAAATTATTTTGATTTTTCTATCTGGCATTTGCTGGGAGACTGGCTGATCCTCGTGGCGTTTATTGTGATCTTTTTGGGGCTGGCACGGATCGTTTTGTCCCGGATTGGAAAGGAGAAGGCCTGATGAATGATGAAAATGAAACGCTCAGAGCTTATGATTTTACCAGTGCGGCCTGGGAATCCTTATATCAGGTCGTCGATGATGCCCGGTTTAAGGATCAGGATGCCCGTTCAATTTATGAGGCATTAAGGCATCAGCTGAAATGGATTTCCTTTGGGGCCTATCTTTGCCGGTATATTTATCTGAAGGCGGAGCTTACAGGGCCTTTTGATCAAATTCCGATTAAGGAGTATCAGATGATTATCCGAAGCTCTTTTTCAGATCATTATACGCCGGCATCGTTTACGCCAACAACAGCAAAATTAAGTGCCCTGTCCAAAAACTGGCTGACCCGGCAGACCGTAAAGCGCAATGTTGTATTTTTACTCGGCTTTGGCCTGGATATGAGTGTGGAGGATGTGAACCTGTTTCTGACGAAGGCGCTTCGTGAATCACAGATCAATCCAAAAGACCCTTTTGAAGTGATTTGCTGGTATTGCTATAAAAATCATTATAATTATCTGAAGTTTAATAAGCTTTGGGAACAATATACCCAGCTTTCCCCGGCCATGGAGCCGGATGCCCTATACAGTGATCATACAGTCAATGTCCGCCATACAGTTGGGAAAATCTGTGATGATGCGTCTCTTATGGATTTTGTATCGAAGCTGAAGGGCCGGGGAGGCCGGTCAATTATGAGCGTAACGGCCCGGGAATGCTTTGACCGGCTTTATGAACAGGCCCGGGTCGCCGCCGCTTCCTTTTTTAACCAGGAGGCGGGAAAAAGAATTTATACTTCTGAGAATATCACAGAAAGCGACCTGGAACGGATCATCAGCTCTGCGATTCCAAAGGATCGCCATGGAAATCTGACGCCCGGAAAGGCCTCGCGGCTGAGCCGTCAGTTTTGCGGAAAGCGGCTGAGCCGGCAGCGGATTCATGAGATTCTTTCCGGGGCCAGTGAAGTGACCCGGTTTGAACTGATTACTTTGAATTTTTTCATTTTTTCTCAAAAGCTGGAGGAAATGCCAAATCCAAAGGAACGCTACTTTGCTTTCATGAAATCCACCAATGACATCCTGGAAAAGTGCTGGATGGGACAAATGTATATTCAAAATCCTTATGAATGTTTCGTTCTTATGTGTATGCTGTCCGATGATCCTCTCGGAACCTACGCGGATGTATGGGAGCTTTCTTATGATGAAGCAGAAACAGAATGAGGAAGCGGTGGGATAGAGGAAGAAAATGTCCGCTATCCTTTTTTGAATTTGATTTTGATAATATCTTAACGTTTATTTTTTGACAGATGATAAAAAAATAACAAATTTCCCGAAAAAAACAGGCAATTATTTTGCAGGATTTATATTTACTTATGGACATGAATATTGTAGAATAGGATATAGAGTAAATTCCAGAAAGAGAGGAAGTTAAAAAAATGTCAAATGTTTTATACGAAGTCAAGGGCAATGTTGGTATTCTTACCATCAGCCGTGAAAAAGCATTGAACGCATTGAATTCTGAAGTCCTCGATGATTTAAATGCCGCCCTGGATGCGGTCGACCTTGAGGAGATCCGCTGCCTTATCCTGACAGGCGCCGGTCAGAAATCATTTGTTGCCGGTGCGGATATTGGCGAGATGAGCACACTGACAAAGGCAGAGGGCGAAGCCTTCGGCAAGAAGGGCAATGATCTGTTCAGAAGGATCGAGACATTCCCGATTCCGGTGATCGCTGCGGTGAATGGTTTTGCTCTTGGCGGCGGCTGTGAGATCGCTATGAGCTGTGACATCCGTATCTGCTCCGATAACGCGGTATTCGGACAGCCGGAGGTTGGTCTTGGCATTACACCTGGCTTTGGCGGAACACAGAGACTGGCCCGTCTTGTATCTCCGGGTATGGCAAAGCAGCTGATCTACACAGCAAGAAACATCAAGGCGGATGAGGCTTATCGAATTGGTCTTGTCAATGCAGTGTACAACACGGAGGAGCTGATGCCTGCCGCAGAAAAAATGGCTGCCGGTATTGCAAAGAATGCGCCGATTGCGGTACGCCACTGCAAGAAAGCCATTAATGACGGCCTTCAGGTTGGTATGGATGAGGCGATCGTTATTGAAGAAAAGCTGTTCGGCGACTGCTTTGAAACACATGATCAGGTAGAAGGCATGAGCGCATTTCTTGAAAAACGTAAAGAGAAAAACTTTATCAATAAATAAGTTTAATGATACCCGGGACAGCCGGGCGTTCGGCTGTATACAGGGAGAATCCAAAATTCAGGAGGTTTTATTATGTTGAACAAAGTATTTATCGTTGGCGCAGGTCAGATGGGTCTGGACATCGGACAGGTTATGGCGAAGGCCGGCATGAAGGTTGTATTCAGAGATATGACTGAAGAAATCCTTGCAAAGTCCATGGCTAAGTTAAACAAGGGCCTGGACAAGCAGGTTGCCAAGGGAAAGATGGATGAGGAGAAGAAGGCTGCAATCCTTGCAAACATCTCCACAACCACAGAGCTGGCACCGGCTGCTGACGCTGATCTTGTTCTGGAAGCAATCGTAGAAAATATTGACATTAAGAAGAACCTGTTTAAGGAATTAGACGGCATCTGCAAGCCGGAATGTATTTTCGCAACAAATACATCTTCCATCTCCATTACACAGATCGCTGCCGCTACAAACAGAGCGGACAAGTTCATCGGTATGCATTTCTTTAATCCTGCTACCGTAATGAAGCTTGTAGAGGTTATCCGCGGCCTGCATACATCCGATGAGACATTTAAGACGATTTACGATCTTTCCGCAGAAATCGGCAAAGACCCGATCGAGGTTAAGGAAGGCCCTGGCTTTGTTGTAAACAGAATCCTGATCCCGATGATCAACGAAGCCGTTATGGTTCTTGAAGAGGGCCTTGCAAATGCCGAGGATATTGATAAAGCTATGAAGCTTGGCTGCAATCATCCGATGGGACCGCTTGCTCTGGCTGACCTGATCGGTCTTGATACATGCTTACATATTATGGACGTATTCTATGCTGAGACATGTGATTCCAAGTACAGAGCAGCACGTCTGTTAAGACAGATGGTTCGTGGCGGCAAGCTTGGACGCAAGACCGGCGTAGGCTTCTTTGATTATACAAAATAAATCTGTGTGAAGCAGTAAAGTCCTCTTTTATGGAGTGAATGGAGCTGTTTTGATACAGTCAGATGAACATGATCATTTTAAAGACAGCCACAGGGAAGCCATGCCCTGAGGCTGTCTGTGTCCCTGTCCGGGGACGATCGTGTATTGTGCCTCTGCCCTTTGCCGGGCGCGGCATATTTAATAATGAAAATATGGAGGAAGATTAAATGGATTTCGCATTAGATAAGAAACATGAGATGGCGAGAACTCTTTTCAGAGATTTTGCCGTAAACGAAGTAAAACCTCTGGCTCAGGAAGTTGACGAAACCGAAACATTTCCAAGAGCAACCGTAGAGAAGATGGCTAAATACGGCTTTCTTGGAATCCCCGTTCCAAAGGAATACGGCGGACAGGGCTGCGATCCTCTGACCTATGTAATGTGTGTTGAGGAGCTTTCAAAGGTATGCGGTACGACAGGCGTTATCGTATCTGCGCATACTTCCTTATGTATCGACCCTATTCTGACCTATGGTACAGAAGAACAGAAGCTCAAATATATTCCAAAGCTTGCTTCCGGTGAGTGGCTTGGCGGCTTCGGCCTGACAGAGCCCGGCGCCGGTACAGATGCTCAGGGACAGCAGACAAAGGCTGTACTTGATGGTGACGAGTGGGTATTAAACGGTTCTAAATGCTTCATCACCAATGGTAAGGAAGCAAATGTATATATCGTAATCGCAGTGACCGGCATTATTGAAAAGCGCGGCAGAAAGATGAAAGAGATTTCTTCCTTCATCGTTGAAAAGGGTACTCCGGGCTTTACCTTTGGTACAAAGGAAAAGAAGATGGGTATCCGCGGTTCCTCCACATATGAGCTGATCTTCCAGGATTGCCGTATCCCCAAGGATAATTTACTTGGACCTAAGGGCAAAGGCTTTAATATTGCCATGCATACACTGGACGGCGGCCGTATCGGTATCGCTGCTCAGGCACTTGGTATTGCCGAAGGCGCTCTGGAAGCAACCATTTCCTATGTAAAAGAAAGAAAGCAGTTTGGCCGTGCAATCGCACAGTTCCAGAATACGCAGTTCCAGTTAGCAGATATGGCCACAAAGGTTGAAGCTGCAAAGAATCTCGTGTATAAGGCAGCAATGGCCAAAGCAACTCAGAAGACTTACAGCGTTGAAGCTGCTATGGCGAAGCTTTATGCCGCTGAGGTTGCTATGGAAGTGACCACAAAGGCTGTTCAGCTTCATGGCGGTTACGGCTACATCAGAGAATATGATGTGGAACGTATGATGAGAGATGCAAAGATCACAGAAATCTACGAAGGAACATCCGAAGTTCAGCGTATGGTAATTTCTGGAAGCTTATTGAAATAGGAGGTACAAACCGTGAAGATAATTGTTTGTTTAAAACAGGTACCAGATACAAAGGGCGGCGTTCAGTTCAATCCCGATGGTACACTTAATAGAGCTGCGATGCTGACGATCATGAACCCGGATGACAAAGCCGGCCTGGAAGCTGCACTGCGCATTAAAGAACAGTACGGCGCAGAGGTGACAGTCCTTACAATGGGACTTCCAAAGGCTGACGAAATGCTGCGTGAAGCTTTGGCGATGGGCGCAGACAAAGCAATCCTTGTGACCGACCGTCTCCTTGCCGGTGCGGATACATGGGCAACCTCCAGCACCGTGGCAGCTGCCATCAAGAAGCTGGATTACGATCTGATCATCACAGGCCGTCAGGCAATCGATGGCGATACCGCACAGGTCGGCCCTCAGATTTCCGAGCACTTAAATATCCCGGTAATCTCCTATGCCCAGGATATTAAGATTGACGGCGATTCCGTGATCGTACAGCGTCAGTATGAGGACAGATACCATGTAGTAAAGGCTTCCATGCCATGTCTGATCACAGCGCTTTCCGAATTAAATGAGCCCCGTTACATGACACCGGGCGGAATCTTCGATGCATTTGAGAAAGAAGTGACTGTCTGGACCCGTGCCGATTTAACAGAACTTGATGATGCCAATATCGGCCTTAAAGGCTCACCGACAAAGATTGCCAAGGCTTCTGATAAGGTAAGAAAGGGCGCCGGCGAGACCGTGAACCTTGATCCTGATGAAGCTGTTGCATATCTGATGGGCAAATTGGACGAAAAACATCTCATTTAATGAAAAGGAAAAGTGGTGAATAGCATGAATTTAGAAGAATACAAAGGCGTATTTATCTACGCTCAGCAGGTAGATAATGAATTATCCGGAATTTCATTTGAATTACTTGGCAAAGCCAAAGAC
>CASFBR010000094.1 GCA_949292795.1 uncultured Eubacteriales bacterium | reverse complement strand
CCGGTTTTAATCCGGACATCCGGCATTTAATATCGAAAAATTTTTCTGCGCCGAGGTCCGCGCCGAAGCCGGCCTCAGTAACAACAATATCCGCCAGCTTTAATGCCATGCGGGTCGCACGGACACTGTTGCAGCCATGGGCGATATTGGCAAACGGCCCGCCGTGAACGATTGCCGGCGTATGCTCTAACGTCTGGATCATATTCGGTTTAATGGCATCCTTTAAAAGCGCTGCCATAGCGCCCACAGCCTTTAAGTCCGCCGCGGTTACGGGAGCACCCTGATAATTGTAGGCAACGATGATCCGGCCAAGACGTTCCTTAAGGTCATGCATATCATCCGCCAGGCATAAAATTGCCATGATTTCCGATGCCACCGAGATTACATAATGATCCTCACGCACCACGCCGTCCATCTTTCCGCCAAGACCAATGACAATATTGCGCAGCGCCCGGTCATTCATATCCACACAGCGCTTCCAGACAATCTGCTTTGGATCAATGCCAAGAGCATTGCCCTGCTGGATATGATTGTCAAGCATCGCTGCCAGCAGGTTATTGGCTGAGGTAATCGCATGAAAGTCTCCGGTAAAATGAAGGTTTAAGTCTTCCATCGGAACAACCTGGGCGTAGCCGCCGCCGGCAGCGCCGCCCTTAATGCCAAAGCAGGGACCCAGGGACGGCTCTCTTAAGGCAACAACAGCCTTTTTGCCGATATAATTTAATGCCTGTCCAAGACCGACACTGACGGTCGTCTTTCCTTCTCCGGCAGGCGTCGGATTGATTGCGGTCACCAGGACAAGCTTTCCGTCCGGACGGTCTTTAATCTTATCCCAAAGCTCCTCACCAAGCTTTGCCTTATACTTGCCGTAAAGCTCCAGATCATCTTCGGCAATGCCAAGTGTGGCTGCCACGTCTTTAATGGGGATCATTTTCGCCTCCTGGGCAATCTCAATATCTGTTTTCATAGGTACTCCTCCTTTGTTTATACATGGTCTTATTTATGCTTATACATAATCTTGTTTATGTTTATACATATCTTCAGCATACTGTTTTATACATAATCTTCAACATACTGTTCAAACTGTTCCGGGCTCATCAAAACCTTACGGGGCTTGGTGCCCTCCTCCGGTCCCACTACGCCGGCTTCACAAAGCTGATCCATTATGCGTGCCGCCCGGTTGAAGCCGATGCGGTAAACTCTCTGGAGCATACCGATCGATGCCTTTTCCTTTTCTATGATCAAACGCCCGGCCTCCACAAAGTAAACATCCCGGTCATCTGCCGCGCTCTTTTCGGATGCGAGCTTTCCGGAGCTGATGCTGTTAACGATCGCTTCATTGTACACAGGCTTTGACTGTTCCCGGGTGAGAAATTCCACCACAGCATTGACCTCCTGATCGGAGACAAAGGCGCCCTGTACGCGCACAGGCTTCTGATAGCCGGTCGGATAAAAGAGCATGTCTCCCTTTCCAAGAAGCTTTTCTGCGCCATTCATATCAATGATCGTCCTGGAATCAACGCCTGAAGATACGGAAAAAGCAATTCTTGAGGGAACATTGGCTTTGATCAGACCGGTAATAACGTTGACCGACGGACGCTGTGTAGCGATCACCAGATGGATGCCCGCAGCTCTGGCAAGCTGAGCCAGACGGCAGATGGCATCTTCCACTTCGTTGGATGCAACCATCATTAAGTCCGCCAGCTCGTCTACGATAATCACGATCTGCGGCAGGCGCTTATGATCCTCGCTTTCATATTCGCAGCTTTCGATTTTGGCATTATAGCTTTTCATATCCCGGACGTTAAGCTCGGCAAACTTCTTATAACGCTTTTCCATTTCTGCAACAGCCCAGTTCAGCGCTCCGGCTGCTTTTTTCGGGTCTGTCACGACCGGGATCAGAAGATGCGGAATACCGTTATATACGCTCAGCTCCACGACCTTGGGGTCGATCATGATCATACGCACATCCTCCGGTTTTTCTTTATAGATAATGCTCATGATCAATGTATTGATGCAGACGGATTTACCGGAGCCTGTGGCGCCGGCAATGAGCAGATGGGGCATTTTTGCAATATCTGCGATAATCACCTGGCCGCCGATGTCCCGGCCTACCGCAAAAGCGATCTGCGATTTACTCGTCTTAAATTCGCTGCTTTCAAAAAGGTCCCGCAGCATCACTGTCGTATTTTCTTTATTTGGCACCTCTATGCCGATGGCCGCCTTGCCCGGGATCGGTGCCTCGATCCGGATGTCCGCCACTGCAAGATTTAATTTAATATCATCTGTCAGCGATAAAATACGGCTGACCTTCACGCCCTGCTCCGGAGACAGCTCATAGCGGGTAACTGCCGGCCCGCAGCTCACATTTGTAACATGCACGCGGACACCAAAGCTCTCAAGTGTCTCCTGGAGTTTTTTAGCCGTTTCCTTTAAATGCCGGTCAGATTCTTCAGTGGCCGTCATGGGCTTTCCGCGCTTAAGCAGATCCATCGGCGGGAATACATATTCCTTTACTTCCGGCACAAGCTCCGCCTCCGTCACAGGCTCCGCTGCTTTATCAATTTTATCCGTCTGACGATGACTTCCGGATGTACGGCTTCCCGCAGCTGTGCCGCCAGATGTCTTTGCGGCGGCACCTGGCCCGCCGGTCCCTGCGGCATTTTTAGCGGCCTCACGCACGGCATCCGCCGGCGATAACGGGGCTTCTCCCGGCGTGTACTCCGGAAGATTTGTATATTTTTCTTCGATCGTCCGCTCTTTAAGAATATTAGCTCCGGCACCGTTTTGGGGTGCGGCTGTCATAAGCTCTTCCGGAAATTCACCGATTGTCACCTTTGGCAGCTCCATCGTCTTTTCAAAGGGATCAACCGAAGCCTTCTGATTTTTCTGCATGAACTCCGGCACTTCAATATCCGGAAGCTTGAGCTTTGGCAGATTGCTTTCAGGCTCCAGATAAACAGGGTCCGGTGTAAAATCAAAATCATCCGGCATATCCTGAATATCCTGCATCCGCGTAATCGTCAGCTCCGGCAGCTCCGCTGAAGCATTTCCTCCGGCAGCAGCCGCAGCTTCTGATACCGCTTTGCCCCCGGAGACATCCGAAGCAGCCGCTATACCCTCATCCGACAGGGAAGCCTTTGTTCCGGCACGTTCCGCCGCAGCTGCATCTTCTGACAGAGCTTTGCTTCCATCGGCATCCGCCGCTTCGTCAGCTGCTTTTGGAAGTTCAAATCCAAGCGGGGATAAAGGCTTTCCATAACCGGTCTGCGGTTCGATCATCGCCCCGGTTCCATCCATCTTTCTGCGCCGCTTCTTTCTTCTGCCTGCCAGCGAAACGATATTTGAAGCATCGCCTGCTTCCGGTCCGATACCGTCTATTTCCAGATCGTCAATATCTTCAAAATCATCCAGCTCTTCTGCCCCACCGGCAGAATCTGTGCGCGCCATCCGGGCCGCTTCAGCCTCAAGCCGGCGCTGCTGTCTGGCTTCATCAAGCAATGCCTGATGCTCGCGGTGCCGTCTGGCCGCTGCAGCGGCAGCCTTCTGCAGCCGTATAAAAATCGATACAAACACGGACTTGCCTGCAAGCAGCACCACACTGACGGCAAACAGTGCGATAATGATCAGGTAGGTTCCGGCAATGCCAAACAGCGGCGCCAGTAAACGGCAGATTGCACCGCCAATCAGGCCCCCGCCATTTTTATAAACAGCACTGTCCTCATAAAAATCGAATACTGATACATAATTTTCGCCCGGATTGGACAGCATCTGTAAAAATGCAGTCACCGATATAAATACCACAATTCCGGCAATAATCTTGACGACTGCCACACGGCTGCTCCGGTTGGATATGTAAAAAGCCGTACCGAAAAACACCATGTAAGGGATCACATAAGCTACCCCGCCAAAAACGCCGAAAATAAAATATGAAATACGGCTGCCCACGGCGCCGCACAGATTGTATATGCTTAAAAGCAATAAGATAGAAATGGCCAGCGCAATAATCATTTCAATTTCATCATACATGCCGCTGCGCTGGCGATAATCAACGTCTCCGGCAGATGCTGACTTTTTCTGCCGCCCGCCGGAAGCTCCCTTCTTTGCTGCTGTTGCCTTACCCGCTGTCCGTTTTTGGGATGACGAACTTTTCTTTGTACCACCCTGCGGCCTGCTCTTTGCCGCCGTGGCTTTACGGTTGCCTGAATCGGCAGTTTTTGTCTGCCTTGCAGCCATCAAATCATCCTCCTTTAAAATGAATTGCGAAACGCCTGCCCGCACAACTGCTTCTAAACGTTTCGCAACAAAAAATCTTTATATCCATCCGTGATGCAGCGAACCGTTTCGGCTGACAGGCATCATTTGATGAAAAAATAACTGAAAATCGCGATTACACCGATGACCGCACAGTAATAAGCAAAATATTCATATTTTGCACGTTTTACAATATTGATCATCAGCTTGATACATCCAAATCCGACCACGCCTGCAACAATCATCCCGACAACATAATTTAAGATCATACCGCCGTCAACTGCTGCGTCCCCGAGGTGGCCGAGCTGCAAAATGTTTGCTCCTAAAATGGCCGGAATCGATGCAAGGAATGAATAGCGCACTGCGAACGAGCGGTCCAGCCCTAAAAACAGGCAGGCAGCGATCGTTGAACCGGAGCGTGAGATTCCGGGAAGCGTCGCAATACCCTGAGCTACACCGATGAGCGCGGCATCCTTATAATTGGTCGCCTTTGCTTTCTTTTTGCCATTGGGACGCCCATCCACAAGAAGCAGGATAATTGCCGTGATCACCAGGCAGATACCGGGAACAATCAGCGTCTTTGAAGCCATTTCGATAGGACCGGAAAATACAAGCCCGATAATCCCTGTGGGAATCGTCGTAACGATCACAAGTGCCGCAAACTTCCGGTAGGCGTTTGTAATCAGCCGGCGGTAGTGTCGGCCGTCCTTTTTCACAAGCCTCATTATGAAAGTCCAGCCGTTGATACATACGTCCGCCACCAGGCCAACGCCGTGAATCACCAGGTTTTTAAAATCCTTCCAGAAAACAATGCATACAGCAATCAGTGTCCCCAAATGTAAGAGAACCTCAAACAGCACGCCTGTATCGGTCTTAATGCCGAAAAGCTGCTGAAAAATCGCCAGATGACCGGAGCTGCTGACTGGCAGGAACTCTGTAAGACCCTGAATTAATCCCATAAATATCGCTTGCAGTAAATTCATAACATATACCTTCCCGCTGCCTATCCGTGTCAGACAGCCTTATCCTCTCGTTAATTGTAAACGCGCCTGCCGTGTTTGATACGGCTTTACCCTGCATAAAAGCCGGAGGCCCCATGCTTTTTTTATCTTACTACATTTTCATGCATTTGTCAAAAAGTACATACACTTTTATCAACCATCGAATGAAGCTTTGAAAGGGCCTGGGATATGCCTCCGATTTCATCGATCAGTCCTTCTTCAACCGCCCTCTCCCCAACGAGAATGCTCCCCACATCTTTTGTAAGCATTCCGGTTTCCATCATCAGCGCTTCAATGCGCTTTGCACTGATACGGCTGTGGTCTGCGATAAATCCCACAATACGGTCCTGGATTTTTTTGAAATAATCATAGGTCTGCGGAACGCCGATGATCGTACCGTTCATGCGCACCGGATGCACGAGCATCGTCCCGGTTTTTACGATAAACGAATAGTCCGTAGAAACCGCCAGCGGAACGCCGATCGAATGGCTTCCGCCCAGGACAAGCGAGACGGTCGGCTTTGTCAGTGAAGCGATCATCTCGGCAATCGCCAGTCCGGCCTCCACATCTCCGCCCACGGTATTGAGCAAAACCAAAATACCGTCAATATCATCACTGTCCTCGATAGCCGCCAGGCTCGGGAGAATATGCTCATATTTTGTTGTTTTTGTCTGCGGCGAGGCAATTTCATGGCCTTCAATCTCACCGATAATACTCAAAAGATGAATTTTATGCTTTTTCCCGTTTTGATCCAGAAGTACCTGCCCCTCCTTTTCAATGCGCTCGCCTATCGCCTGCTGGCGCTTTTGCAGGTCATCGCCGGAATTTTGTCCGCCGTCGCCATTGTCCTTATAATTTAAACCCATGGTATCCAACTCCTTTTTTATTTCTTATATTTCTTGCATTTTCTCCGGATACAGCTTGTGCTTAAACGGCTCATAATATACATTTTATCCGATTGCAGGCAAAGGATACGGTGTGCTATACTATATTTACACCCAAAAAGCGAATACGGCATACCGCCTCAGTCGGACGGATGCCGGTTATAAGGGTACGTTCACTATGCAATGAGAGGTGAGGGATTATGAAAAAGGCAATCAAACGACTGTGCATCGCAGGACTGACATCGGCTGCGTCCATGAACATCATCTGTGCCGGTATTTTTATAAATGCCTTTGGCCGAAAAAGAGAAAAACGCGTTTTCATGCAAAGCAGCAGAAAACGGACGGATGCACCATATGAAAAGATATTTCTGACATCTTACGATGGACTTAAGCTTTTCGGACGGCTTTTTGTGCCGGAAGCCGCAAAAAAGAATCCGGATGCACCTACAATCATTCTGTGTATCCATGGCTACCACTCGGACGGGCTCGGCGACTTCGCGCCTTTTATCCCATTTTATACGGACCACGGCAATATTTTATGTCTCGTTGATGACCGGGCACACGGCCAAAGCAGTGGGCATTTTATCGGCTTTGGCTACCACGACCGCTTTGACTGTCTCACCTGGGTCAATTATCTTGTCAGGCGCTTTGGCGGTAACTGCCGGATTTTCCTGCACGGTATCTCCATGGGCGGAGCAACGGTGCTTTCCTGCTGTGATGCCCGCCGCCTGCCGCCTCAGGTCAAAGGGATTATTTCGGACTGTGCTTACAGCAGCGGCTGGGAACAGATCGCCCATGTCTTACAAGCCCGTATACACCTTCCGGCCTTTTTGCTGCTCCCGGTCTTTAATAAAATCTGTCAGGCTGTGGGCGGCTACGATCTGAAGCGAATTTCCCCGATACGCCATGTCAGACATTCCAGGGTGCCCATTCTTTTCATCCACGGAGACAGCGATCATTTCGTTCCCACAACGATGGTCTATAAGCTGTATCACGCCTGTCACTGTAAAAAGCAGCTGCTGATCGTTCAGGGTGCAGGCCATGCGCTCTCCTACCAAAAGGAACCAAAAACCTACGAAAAGGCCGTCCTTGCCTTTATCGCCCGCTGTCTGTCCTGATGCAGTGACACGTTTATCATTCAGCTAATGACCTGCCGGAATTTCGCTTGCCATTCATGTTAAAAAGACGTATAATAAAATCCGTACAGGTCAGTTCCGGGAGGAGTGCTTCTGCCCTGGCAGAGGTATCGCCGGTGTCTAAGCTCACTTAAAGATTATTCTTAGAAACACGCGGCGGCTGACCTGTATGGATTATGAAAGCCGATTGCTCCGGATATGCGGAACAATCGGCTTTCATTCGCTATAATACCGTGATATGCGCGGCGTGTAAATAATGGTATAAGCCCGGACGGGCTTTTCAGACGGTTATGCGGGCCTTCTACATGTGCTTATATTTTTCCCGCGTCGCCAGGCCGCCGCGGATATGACGTTCGGATTTATTCACATCCAGCACGATGCGTACCTGCCGGGCCAGCGACGGGTTGATCGTTGTCAGACGTTCAGTGACATCTTTATGTACCGTTGATTTACTGATTCCGAACTGTCGAGCAGTCTGCCTCACCGTTGCGTTATGGTCTATGATATAATTAGCAATATCCATTGCACGTTCTTCGATATAATCTTTCATGAGCTGCCCCTGAGAACATTGTTTTTACAATGTATGCAGCGGGCAGCGATGTCATGCGTTATTGAAGCTTCCTGTTTTTAATGTATACCAGGGAGCAGATTACATTTTATTTTTAGCA